>CAJXJV010000008.1 GCA_913055135.1 uncultured Desulfurobacterium sp.
TTCTTAGACCCCATCAGTCTTTAAGTTACAAGACTCCCGCTGAGAAGTTTGAGGACTATATTAGAAGTCATCAAGGTGTCCACCATGTATTGAACTTGAACACACACTGTTGACAATAATGAGTGGTTGTCCTATATTATGGTTTGTCAAATTAGCGCGGGAGTGGCGGAATCGGCAGACGCGCTGTCTTGAGGGGGCAGTGCCCTTTACGGGCGTGCGGGTTCAAATCCCGCCTCCCGCACCATACTCAACCTGGCTTCCTACCCAGACCTTAGCTCCACTTCTTTAGTCTCCCTGTGAATTTTTTCAATTCCCTTTATAGGCCTTAGCCTGGTTTCTGATAAAATTTTACTTAAGTACTTTCAACTCTTATCTGGATGGAGCTGGAAAAATGGGATATGCTCTCAAAATCTACGAAGCGTTTAGAGACTTAGGAGAAGATAAAGCTTCTGTTTTAGCAGAGTTTGTTGAGTATGTGGAGTCCCGAAAAAGTGCAACCTCAGAAGAGTTAAAGGAAACGGAGTTAAAGCTTCAGAAGGAGATAGAGCAGGTTCGTCTTGAAGTTGAAGGAGTTAGAAAGGAGCTAAAGGAGACAGAGCTACGGCTACAAAAGGAAATAGGCGAAACAAAAGCATCGCTGATAAAGTGGATGTTCCTCTTCTGGACAGGCCAGATTATAGCTTTTGCAGGTCTTTTAAAATTCATGCTTCATTAGAGAATTCCTCATTCTGACTCTTCACCTTTTACGAAACTTTTCAACTTTTCGGCTTGCTCTCTCGTACCAATTATGATTAGCGAATCACCTTCAAGAATCATAGTTGTGGATGTAGGATTTAAAATAAACGAGCCATCTTTTCTCCTTACACCAATTACAATAACTCCGGTTTTCTTAGGTATCTCAAGGTCTTTTAGAAGTCTTCCGTGGAAAGGAGACCCTTTTAGAACCCTTACTTCTTCAAGTCTCAGGTCTATCTCTCCATGATGGGTAACAATATCTAAGAACGTTACTACACTGGGTCTTATTGCAAGTGAAGCCATTCTCAAGCCACCTATAACGTTTGGAAGAATAACCTCCGTAGCCCCTGCTCTTTTGAGCTTGAGAACGTTTTCTTCTCTGTTTGCTCTTGTAACGATTCTCAGATTAGGGTTTAAGTTCTTTGCAGAAAGGGTTATGAAGAGGTTATCTGCATCGTCTGCTGTTGCAACAATCAAATTAGCTGCTGATTTTATACCGGCTTTAATAAGAGTTTCGTCTTGAGTTGCATCTCCAAGAATGTAAATAAGGTTAGGGTAATTTTCCTTAGCTTCTTCTATCCTTGATTCATCCTTTTCAACGACAACAAACGGAATCTTTTCCTTCCACAGCTCCTTAATAGCAGCCTGTCCTGTTCTCCCAAGCCCGCAGATGATCGTGTGGTTTTTGAGTTTTGAAGCCATCTTTTCCATCCTCTTTATTACAAATATTTTTCGCAGTTGTCCTTCGAAAATCATTGCTGCGACTGCAGAAGCACCGTAAGCAAAAACGGCAAAAGCAATAACAATTACAAACATTGAAAAGATTCTTCCTGAAGTGGATAGTGGATGGATTTCTCCGTAACCTACGGTTGAAATGGTTATTATTGTGTGCCATAGGGCATCTAAAAATGACCATTTTTCCAAGAACATTATTCCAAGGGTTGAGAAAATGACGAGCAGAAGCAGGAATGAGAGAATGTTTGTAAACTTCCTGACAGTTTCTGCTTCTGCTGTTTTTTTCTTATGTTTAGAAAATAGCATAGTTTTTTCCGTTTACTGACGAGTTTTCGTTATCAGAATATATTATAGGAGCAAATGATGAAGTTCAAGTTTTTCTTTGTCGGAAAAATTCCAAGCAAGGCAAACTATAAGAAGATCTCTCACAGGCGGATAAAAGGTGAAATGAAGCCCTTTATCGTTAACAATCCGCAGGTCATTTCGTCTCAGAAGGAAGCCGTATATCAGCTCCACCTTCAGAAACTATCCTACGGAATTGAGAAATTCCCGATAGAGAAACCTGTGAAGGTTTCTATTTCTTTTCTCCTTTCCGGACGGGTAAAACAGAGGGACATAGATAATGCTGAGAAGTTTGTCGGAGATATTCTTGAGAAAGCAGAAGTTTTGAAGAGAGATTCCCTGATTTATGTAAAGGAGAGGGTGGAGAAGAGGCTCGGTATAAAGGGATTTGATGAAATAGTTATTATTGAAATTGAGGAACTTTCGGATTCTGACAGGAAGATTCATGAGAAAGAGGTTGAAGAGCTCCCAGAAGAGTTCTTTGAATTCTTAAAGAGATTAAAACTGGAGTTGCCCAATGAGAGTGGAGTTAGATGTAAAGGTTCCGATTGATAGCACCCTTGAAGAGGAGCTGAAGAAGTTAGGAATTGAGGCGGAGTTTGAGATAGTTAGAAAGTCCCTGGATGCGAGGAAGAAGCCTTACTATCTCTACAGAATTGTTATTGACCTTCCGGAAGAGGTTGCAGAGAAACTGATAAGAGAGGGAAAGGTAAGGGAGTATAAAGGAGTTGAAGAGCTTTCGATTCCTGTTATTTCAATCAGGAAGAGTGTTTTAATTGTTGGAACAGGACCGGCAGGGCTTTTTGCTGCACTGATACTTGCTGAGGCTGGTTTTGATGTTACAGTGGTTGAGAGAGGTAAACCTGTGGAAGAGAGGGTTAAGGACGTTTCCCGTTTCTGGAAGGAGAGAAAACTTGATGAAAACTCAAACGTTCAGTTTGGAGAGGGTGGAGCAGGGACATTTTCGGATGGAAAGCTAACAACAAGGGTTAAGGATAAGAAGAAACACTTTGTTTACAGAGTTTTTGTTGAGTGTGGAGCTCCACGTGAAATCCTTTATGAAAATAAACCTCACATAGGAACAGATAAACTTCAGGAGGTTATTCCGAATCTTAGAAAAAAACTTCAGGATTTGGGTGTTGTCTTTAGGTTTTCAACAAGGCTTGAAAGGCTAAAAGTCAGGGATGGAAAGGTTGAGGAGGTTCATCTGAAGGACTTGAAGACGGGAATTGAAACTGTTGAGAAGTTCGATTACATCTTCCTTGCCATAGGAAACAGTGCAAGGGACACTTTTGAGATGTTAAGAAGAGAAGGAATCGCTTTAGAAGCCAAGCCTTTTGCGGTTGGTCTCCGGGTCGTTCACAGGCAGAGGACAATAGATAGAATGCAGTATGGAAAGTTCTTCAAACATCCCAACCTTCCGCCAGCAGACTACTCGTTGACCTACAGAGGTAGGGAAAGGAATGTTTTCTCTTTTTGCATGTGTCCGGGTGGTTACGTCATCTGTGCATCATCTGAAGACAGCAGCGTTGTCTGTAACGGAATGAGCAACTATAAGAGGGACAGCGGTTACGCAAACAGTGCAATTGTTGTTCAGGTTTTCCCTGAAGATTTTGAGAACGATCCGTTTAAGGCAATTGATTTTCAGAGAGCTCTTGAGAGAGCAGCCTTTGTGATGGGTGGCAGCAATTACACAATGCCAGCCCAGAAAGTGTGGGATTTCATAGAGGGTCAGAGCTCAAGCAAGCTCATTGAAGGTGGATACATTCCTGAGATAAAGAGTGCAAGGCTTGATAGACTCCTTCCAGAACCGATAGCCGAACACATAAAAGAGGCTTTCCTCTACTGGAGTAAAAAGATTCCATTCTTCGTTCCAGGAAATGCGACCTTTGTTGGGGTTGAGACAAGAACCTCTTCTCCACTGAGAATTGTGAGAAGAGAGGACTATTCCTCTATTTCTGCCGATAACCTCTTTCCGATTGGAGAGGGAGCAGGTTATGCAGGTGGTATAACAAGTTCTGCGATTGATGGAATAAACGGAGCTCTTTCGTTGATTGAGAGGTTAAAGAAATGAGCTGGTTTCCCAACTTCCTGTGGCTCTGGACGCTTTTAATCGTTCCTGTCGGGCTCTACCAGCCTGAGCTTTTCTACCCTCTGAAACCCTATATCAAACCACTCCTTGGAACTGTAATACTTGCAATGGGAATGACTTTACGGCTTGAAGATTTTAGAGTGGTTTTCAGAAAGCCAAAACTGATAATTGTCGGACTCTTTTCTCAGTACACTGTAATGCCGATTCTGGGGCTTGTCGTTGGACTTATCTTCTTTAAAAGTCTCCCGAAGGACTTCATAGCTGGTCAGGTTCTCACAGGTTCCTGTCCGACAGGTGTTGTTTCAAACGTCTATAATTTTCTTGCCGGTGCAAATGTTGCACTCTCAATTTCACTTTCTGCAGTCAACACACTTATTTCTCCTGTTTTAACTCCGATTCTTACGGGAGCTCTCGTTTCAAAGATTGTCCACGTTGATGTTTTAAAGCTCTTTATTGACATGATTCAGGTCACTCTGATTCCAGTTCTGATTGGAATAGGGATTAACTACTGTTTCAGCGATAAGGTTGAAAGGATAAAGCCAGTTCTTCCCGTCTATTCAACGGTTGCAGTTGTTCTAATTGTTGGATTTGTTGTTGCAGCCGGACACAAGAAGATCCTTTCACTGCCGGTGAGCTCTGTCTTTATGCTTGTGTTGGCTTCCACGTTTCATTTACTCTTTGGTTACTGGTTTGGGTATGTAATCTCAAGGTTTTCTGGAATTGAGAAGAGGGAAAGGATAACGATTTCCATTGAAACGGCAATGCAGAACTCTGGACTTGCAACTGTTTTAGCCCTTTCTCAGTGGGGAGCAGTTGCAGCACTTCCAGCGGTTACCTACAGCGTTGTTCAGAATTTAATAGGTCCTTTTGTCTGCCTTCTGTTTAAGAGGATGATTGAGTGGCACTATGGGAAGTTAAATAAAGAAAAGAACCTGTAGTCCACCAATGATGAATCCTAAAACTCCACCCAGGAGGGTGATGTAGCGAAGTTCTTCTTCTATCAGCTTTAAGACTATAGCTTCAACATCTTCAATTGGGAGTGAGTTAATTCTGTCTTTAACGAGAGTTTCAATGTCAACAGATTCCATTATCACGGGGAGCTCAATCTCAATTACCTGGAGGAGCTTTTCCGTTGCGACTTTTGATATGTAGTCTTTTTTCTTTTGAACAAGTTCCTTTAACAGAGTAATGATCTGGGGAACAATCTCTTCCTTCAGTCCTGAGATTTCTGAAATTTTCTTTTTTCTGTAAGGGTTGATAATTTCCAGAATTGAATCTTTGACTATTCTTTTGAAATTTTCGCCTCTTTCTCCTGAAAGGTTGATTTCTCTGTTGAGGAGTTCCCTCGTCTTTTCCCAGACAATCTTTGAGATCTTAATCTTGAATTGAGGATCGGAAGTAGAATTCTCAATGAACTTTATAACCACGTCAGAGATTTTCTCTGAAAAGCTGTCAAGAGTCTTTTCTGTAAAAAGGGGAAAGTATGTCACGAATCTAAGGAGGTTGTTCTTCACTCCGTAGTAGATGATATCCCTGAATTCAGGCTTCTTAGTTAGCTTTAAAATCTGCTCCGTTATTTCATCTATCTTCTCATCAATGAATTTTTCCAGTTCTTTCTTTAAGTTATGTGGCAGGAGTTCTTCAACTCTCTTTCCATTCAGAAACTCAAAGAGTATATTAATGAGCTCAGAGAGCTTCTCTTCAACTAAGTTAAAATTGACAAAGACTTCAAGTCTTTCATCTCCAATGTTTTCCAGAAACTCCTCAATGTACCTATCTCCACTTTTTACAAACTCATCAAGTAACCTTTCAACAAGCTGTCTCAGGTTTTCTCTTATCTTTTCTTCGTTGAGTCTTTTCTTCAAGACCTCTTCTGTCAGCAGGTTTTCCTTAACGACCTTTGCAATAGCTTCTGCAAGCTTTTCTCTCTTTGAAGGGATAAGTCCAGGGGTAAAGGGAACTTTCCAGCCAAAGATGTAATAAGTCTTTACGGGTCTAAAGAGCATCTTAATCGCAACGTAGTTTGTGAAATATCCAATAGCTGCGCCGACAACTGGAGGAACAAAGAGCTCAATCAAGGACTATCTCCTCTAAAACTCTGTAAATGGGACCTTCTGAGGTTAGTTTACTCTCGATGAGACATACCTTTGGTTCAATCTTTTTATCAAAGAGGTACTCTTTCATCTGAAAGATATAGCTTTTAAATTTTGTTGCATGTCGTAGTTTCTTTATCCTTAAAAGTGTCAGATGGGGTTTAAAGTTCTCCTCAAGTGGAAATCCAAATGGCATCAGAGCCTGGTCAATTCTCCTTTTTACCTCTTCGATTCTTTCAGATTCCATACCAACCCAGAGGACTCTGGGAAACTTCAGGTTCGGGAAGACTCCAAGTCCTCTGTAGCTGATTACAGGAGCCTTTACTCCTTTAAGTCTGTTTCTCAGCATCTGTCCAATCTGGGAGATTTTCTCCTCTTCAACGTCTCCAAGAAACCTGTAGGTAAAGTGGGTATTCTCCTTCTCGACCCACTTTCCTGAAATCCTTAGAGACTCTATCTTCTCTCTTACAATTTCTATTCCAGAGACAGAAGTAAGAGTTCCAACAAAGAGCCTTTTCTTTGCCATCTGACCTCCTATGAATTTAATTATAATCAACTGTAGAGAGTTTAACCTGGGAGATTAAACGATGAAGAAGAGAACAAAAATAGTGGCGACTCTGGGACCGGCGTCTTCAGATAAAAAGATTTTAAAAAAGATGGTTGAGAGTGGTTTAAACGTTGTCAGACTCAACATGTCCCACGGTACCCACGATGAGCATAAAGCAAGGATAGAACTCCTTAGAGAAGTTGAAAAGGAGACCGGTAAGCCGATTCCAATTTTGATGGATCTCTGCGGTCCAAAGATAAGGATTGGGAAGATTCCAAAAGAACCACTTTTCCTTCACAGAGGGGATAGAATCGTTCTGACAACGGGGAAACCTGTTAAGAACAAGATTACCGTTAACTATCCAGATCTTCACAGAGAGGTTAGAAAGGGAGAGGCGATTCTCCTTGCAGATGGAGCTTTCAGGCTGAAGGTGAAAGAGGTCAGAGGAGAGGATATTATCTGCGAGGTACTGGTTGGAGGTCCTTTAACTTCTCACAAGGGAGTGAATCTTCCCCATTCGAAACTCTCAGTTCCAGCCCTAACTGAAAAGGACAAAGAAGACGTAAAGTTTGGGATTGAAAACGGTGTTGACATCATTGCCCTCTCTTTTGTTAGAAAAGCCGAAGACGTTGTTGAGCTGAGGGAGTTAATCAGAAGCCTTGGGAAAAACATTCCCATTATTGCAAAGATAGAGAAGCCTGAGGCGGTTAAGAACATTGATTCAATTTTGAAAGTTGCAGATGGGATAATGGTTGCAAGGGGTGACTTAGGAGTGGAGCTCCCCATTGAAAAAGTTCCCGTTATTCAGAAACAGCTCATAAGAAAAGCAAACGAAGCAGGGAAGCCTGTTATAACCGCAACTCAGATGCTCAAATCGATGGTTGACCTTCCATCTCCAACGAGAGCTGAAGTTACAGACATAGCAAATGCCGTTTTGGATGGAACTGATGCTTTAATGCTTTCAGAGGAGACAGCAGTTGGAAAGTATCCAGTAAGGGTTATAAAAACTATGGCAAAGGTTGCATCTGAGACTGAGAAGATTTACCCATACAAGCGTTACATTGACATGCCCGCTGAAACTTTACAGGATTCTCTTGCAAAGTCTGCCTGTAATCTCTCAAGGGAGGTGAAAGTAAAAGCGATCGTTCCATTTACGAGAAGCGGTGCTTCTGCTCTGGCAGTTGCAAAGTACAGACCACCAGTCCCAATTTACGCTGTAACCCACGATATTGAAACGTGCAGGATGCTCAATCTTGTCTGGGGTGTTGAACCATTCCTGACACTTCTGGTCCAGTCAACGGACAGGATTATTGAAGAATCTCTAAAAGTGGCAAAGGAGAAAAAGTTTGCAAAGAAAGGAGACAGGATAATAGTTCTTGCTGGAGCTCCAACAGGAATTCCTGGAACGACAAACCTTTTGAGGGTTGTAACGGTGAGATAGGGGGATTGAAATGAGACGTTCTGCAATTTTGATTTTTGCTCTCTTTCTGATAGCCTTGAATCTCCTGATTCCATCAGTTCCTCTTGAAATAAGAAAAGGGCTTGCAGTCCTGACGTTTGCAGCGGTTCTCTGGATAACCGAGGCACTTCCTTTAGCGGTTACTTCCCTCTCAATTCCTGTTCTGGCAGTTCTCCTTGGGATTTTGGACGTTAAAGCCGCTTTTTCCTCTTTTGCCCATCCAATTATTTTCCTTTTCTTTGGTGGATTTGCACTTGCAACGGCTCTTACGAAATACGGGTTAGATAAATTCCTTGCTTTCAAGATAGTTTCAGTTTCAAAAGGTTCTCTCTTTGGAACTACAATTCTTCTCTTTGCTGCGACTGCTTTCATCTCAATGTGGATTAGTAACACCTCCACAACAGCAATGATGCTTCCGTTAGCTCTTGGAATAGCTGGAACAGTTTCTGCAGATAGCAGACTCAAGACTTTTCTCCTTTTAGGAATTGCTTACTCTGCAAGCGTTGGGGGAATAGGTACTCTTGTTGGAAGTCCCCCAAACGGAATAACTGCTGCAAATCTCGGAATAGAATTTACTGACTGGTTAAAGGCTGGCTTACCGGCAGTTTTTATCCTTTTTCCTCTTCTATTTTTCATTCTCTATCTCTACTTCAGACCCGATCTGAAAAGGAAAGTAACAATTGAAAACTTTACCCTGGAGATGACAAAGGAGAGAATAGGGGTTTTACTGGTTTTCCTTATTACTGTTACTCTGTGGCTCTTCAGCAAGAAGGTTGCTGCTTTCATAGGAGTTCACAGGTACTTTGATGCAGTTGTGGCTGTTTTTGCTGTTATTCTTCTCTTTGCTTTCAGACTTGTAAACTGGGAGGAAATTGACAGAGGCACTGACTGGGGAACCCTCTATCTATTTGGTGGTGGTCTTGCACTATCTCACGTTTTGAAAGTTACGGGAACGAGCAAGTTTATAGCTAAGATTTTGACAGAGAATGTTGGCGGTCTGCCCCATATTTTAGTTGTTCTTTCTGTTACCATTTTTATGATCTTCCTGACCGAGCTCATGAGTAACACTGCAACGGCTGCAATCTTTGTTCCGATTCTCATAACTGCTGCTTCACAGATGAATTTACCACCCCAGGAGCTTGCTCTACCTGCCGGAATTGCGGCTTCCTGTGCGTTTATGCTTCCAGTTGCAACTCCTCCAAATGCGATAGTCTATGGAACTGGAATGGTTAGACAGAGGGATATGATAAGGATAGGGCTTATTCTCAATGTGACCTTTGCTGTCGTTATCTCTCTCCTTGCAGTACTTATTTTCAACCGATTACTATGAAGTGTAGTGGAATGGGATACCCATAAGTGTGCTAAAATGCTGTGAAACAATGTTTTCAGCTTCTCCTCTTCGTAAGGGGAGTTAGAGGAATTTTTCGGAGGTGGGTCTTGGAAATACTCTACAAGATAACAGTAATTTTCTTTGACATTATTTTTGTTCTCTTTGCTGCTTACATCGTTTTCGTTTTTGGTTTGAGAATTTACTGGAGATTTAAATCAAAGAAGATGAGGGGACAGGAGCTCCCCGTTTTAGAGGGAGAGTTTTCAAGACTTAAGAAAGGGAAAGGAGTAGTTTATTTCCACGCTCCAAACTGCCGTCCCTGTAAGATGGTTGATCCTGTGATAAAGAAGCTCTCAAAAGAGTTGAAGAGGGTTTCATTTGTCAAAGTTAACATAGCAGAAACTCCTGAACTTGCAAGAAAATTTGGAATCCTTGCAACCCCATCAATTATCATCACAAAAGATGGTCATATAGAGGAAGTCCTGATGGGACCTGTTACTGAAGGGACTTTGAGGGAGAAATTGAAGTGAAAATAACCTTTAACGGTGCTGCACAGGTTGTTACTGGAAGTTGTCATCTGATAGAGACCGGGAGAACAAAGTTTCTCCTTGATTGCGGTATGTTTCAGGGTAAAGAAGAGCTTGAGGATCTAAATCCGAAATTTACCTTTGACCCACGAGAGATAGACTTTGTAATTCTTTCCCACGGCCATCTTGACCATTGTGGAAGGCTTCCGTATCTCGTAAAGAGAGGTTTTAGAGGAAAGATATTTGCTACTCCTGGAACGATAGACATTTCAAGGCTCATTCTGATGGATTCTGCTCAGGTTCAGGAGGAACATTTAAAAACAGAGAACAGGAAAAGATTGAGGGAAGGGAAGGAGTTGAAGGAGCTTCTCTATACCCTTGATGACGTTTTTGATACCTTTGATCACTTCAGACCTGTTGGATATTACCAGTGGTATGAGGTTAATGGAATCAGGTTCAAATTCTACAACGCTGGACACATCCTTTGTTCTGAGTTTGTTGAGCTGGAGATTGAAGGAAAAAGATTGATTTTCAGTGGAGACATTGGAAACCACGGTAAACCATTGATTAGAGACCCTGAAAAGCCACCAAAAGGTGATATTGTCCTTATTGAAACAACTTACGCAAACAGAAGACACAGGAGTTTTGAGGATTCTGTTAAAGAGTTTAAAGAAGCAATTTTGAAAACCTTTGAAAGAGGAGGGGTTGTCCTTATTCCAACCTTTGCCCTTGAAAGGGCTCAGGACATTCTCTATATCCTTAGAAAGATGTATGATGATGGAGAACTTCCAGAGTGTAAAGTCTTTTTAGATTCCCCTTTAGCAATTTCTATAACGCAAACTTTTAGAAGACATCCAGAATGTCTTGAGGAAGAAGTACTGAAAGAGTTTAAAAGAAGAGATCTCTTTTCTTTTCCCTATTTGAAGTTTACAAGAACTGTCAGAGAGTCGATGAAAATTAACGACGTAAAAGAAAGGGCAATAATCATTGCTGGAAATGGAATGTGTACGGGTGGAAGGATTCTCCACCATCTGAAACATAGGCTCTGGGATGAAAAGAACACAATAATCTTTGTTGGCTTTCAGGCTGAAGGGACGACAGGAAGAAAGATAATAGAAGGGGCTAAAAAAGTAAAGGTTTTCAATGAGCTAATAGCAGTAAAATCTGAGGTTTATACAATAAATGGTTTTTCATCTCATGCAGATCAATTGCAAATTGTTGAGTGGCTTGAAGGGGCGCTAAAACCCGATTCAAAACTTGTTTTTGTTCACGGCGAAGCTTCAGTTATGAAAAAGTTTAAGCCAATTGTAGAGGAAAAGTTTGGAGTAGAACCGATAATTCCGGAGCTCTACCAGACTGTTGAGTTCCATTAGAGTATAATCTGGCTTCCAAACTGACTCCGGAGGCTGAAGATGAAAATAGCCCTTGCTTGTGACCACGGTGGTTTTTGTTTAAAGGAAGTTATAAAAGCTTACCTTGAAGAACTTGGAATAGAGTATGTTGACTATGGAACCTATTCAGAAGAATCTGTTGATTATCCAGACTTTGCATACAAGGCAGCTAAGGGGATAGTAAACGGTGAAGCGGATAGAGGAATTTTCATCTGTGGAACAGGAATTGGAATTTCAATTGCAGCAAATAAGGTTAAAGGTATAAGAGCTGCACTTTGCTATAACATCTTTGCTGCTGAGATGAGCAGGAGACACAACGATGCAAATGTTCTGTGTCTCGGAGGAAGGGTTTTGGGAGATGAACTGGCAAAAGCCATCGTAAAGGTATGGCTTGAGACTCCTTTTGATGGTGGAAGACACGAAAGAAGGGTAAACAAGATTTCTGAGATTGAAGAAAACGAATCTGGAGGTAATAGATGAAACACCTTAGAGGCGTTGACCCAGAAGTTTTTGAGGCACTAAAGTGCGAGTACAGGAGACAGAATGAACACCTTGAGCTTATTGCTTCCGAGAACTTTACAAGCGAAGCTGTAATGGAGGCTCAGGGGTCTGTTCTCACAAACAAGTACGCCGAAGGTTACCCTGGAAAGAGGTACTACGGCGGTTGTGAGTGTGTTGACATTGTTGAGAGGCTTGCAATTGAGAGGTGTAAGGAACTCTTTGGAGCTGAGCACGTAAATGTTCAGCCTCACTCTGGTTCTCAGGCTAACCAGGCAGTTTACCTTGCAGTATTAAAACCTGGAGATACGATTCTCTCAATGAACCTTTCCCACGGTGGTCACCTCTCCCACGGTTCTCCTGTTAACATGACAGGTAAGTACTTTAATGTTGTTCAATACGGTGTAAGGAAAGATACTGAAACTATCGACTTTGATCAGGTCTATCAGCTTGCAAAGGAGCACAAGCCAAAGCTCATAATCTGCGGTGCTTCTGCTTATCCAAGGGTTATTGACTTTGATAAGTTTAGGGAAATTGCAGACGAGGTTGGAGCCCTACTCTTAGCTGACATTGCCCACATTGCAGGGCTTGTAGTTGCTGGACTCCATCCATCTCCAGTTGAAGCCTGCCATTTTGTTACCACAACAACCCACAAGACTCTTAGAGGTCCTCGTGGCGGTGTAACAATGTGTAAGGCAGAGTTTGCTAAGGAGATAGATAAAGCTGTATTTCCGGGACTTCAGGGTGGACCTCTCATGCACGTCATTGCAGCAAAGGCTGTAGCATTTAAGGAGGCTCAAACAGAAGAATTTAGAAAGTATCAGGAACAGATAGTGAAGAACGCCAGAGTAATGGCTGAGGAGCTCCAGAGGCAGGGCTTTAGACTTGTATCTGGAGGAACTGACAATCACCTCATGCTTGTTGACCTCACAGATAAGGGAATTACCGGAAAAGAGGCTGAAGCTGCCCTTGGAAAGGCAAACATTACAGTGAACAAGAACACGATTCCATTCGACACAAGGAGCCCATTTGTAACAAGCGGTATCAGAATTGGAACTCCAGCGATAACAACAAGGGGAATAAAAGAGGACGAAGCAAGGAGAATTGCTCAGCTCATAGCTGAAGTTCTGGAGAATATTAACGATGACTCAGTAATTGAAAAGGTTAAGGCAGAAGTTTTAGAAATCTGTGGCAAGCATCCACTTTACAATGCTCTCGAGGAACTCTACTCTTAAGCTTTTCTTAAGTTTACTGGGTTTTTGGAAAATAAAAAAGGGGGCTTTCAAGCCCCCTTTATTTTTAGCTCTGAATTATCCATTAATACTCAGGCATTGATGGCATGTTCTTCTCTTCCTTTTCAGGAATCTCAGTTACTGTGGCTTCTGTTGTGAGGAGGAGTCCAGCTGCAGATGCAGCGTTCTGGAGAGCTACCCTTTCAACCTTGGTTGGGTCGATGATTCCAGCTTCAACTAAGTTTTCAAAATCACCTTTTCTTGCGTTAAATCCGTACTCGTGTCCTTTTTCCTTAATAAGTTCTTTAACTTTCTCAACAACTACCTGTCCAGAATAACCTGCGTTGTCAGCAATCTGTCTTAGTGGAGATTCAATAGCCTTCTTGACGATTTCAACACCGTGTTTCTTATCAACTTCGCCGTTTTCATCAAACTTCTTGATGAGGTCATCGAGCTTTTGAGCGGCTGCAATGAGTGCTGTTCCACCACCAGGAACGATACCTTCTTCTACTGCAGCTCTTGTAGCGTGGAGGGCGTCTTCAACCCTTGCCTTCTTCTCTTTGAGTTCAGCCTCTGTAGCAGCACCAACTTTTATGATAGCTACGCCACCAGCAAGCTTGGCAAGTCTTTCTTGAAGCTTTTCCTTGTCGTATTCGGATGTGGCTTTTTCAAGTTCAGCCTTGATTTGCTTGATTCTTCCTTCGATATCTTCTGCTTTACCTTTACCGCCGATGATTGTTGTGTGTTCTTTGTCAACAACAACCTTGTCAGCCTGTCCAAGCATGTCGAGTGTAACGTTTTCAAGTTTGATTCCGAGGTCTTCTAAGATTGCAGTTCCACCTGTAAGGATAGCAATATCCTGAAGCATTGCCTTTCTTCTTTCACCAAATCCAGGAGCTTTAACTGCACAAACCTGGAGTGTTCCACGGAGTTTGTTAACTACGAGGGTGGCAAGAGCTTCACCTTCCACGTCTTCAGCAATGATGAGGAGTGGTCTTCCTTCTCTTGCTACACCTTCAAGAACTGGAAGGAGCTCTCTGATGTTGGAGATTTTCTTACCGTAGATGAGGATGTATGGATTTTCAAGTACACACTCCATCTTGTCTGGATCTGTTACGAAGTATGGAGAGAGGTATCCTCTGTCAAATTGCATACCCTCTACAACTTCAAGAGTTGTCTCAAGACCCTTGGCTTCTTCTACTGTAATAACTCCCTCTTTACCAACTTTGTCCATAGCTTCGGCGATGAGCTCACCGATTTCTCTGTCGTAGTTAGCAGAGATTGTAGCTACTTGAGCGATCTGCTCTTTTGTTTCTACAGGCTTGGAGATGTTTTTGAGTTCATCAACGATAACTTTAACGGCTTCGTCAATTCCTCTCTTGACTTCGATAGCGTTGTCACCAGCTGTAATGAACTTGAGACCATCGTTGAAGATTGCCTGGGCAAGAACTGTAGCTGTTGTTGTACCGTCACCAGCCTTGTCAGCAGTCTTCTGAGCAACTTCTTTTACAAGCTGAGCTCCAATGTTTTCAACTGGATCTGGAAGTTCGATTTCCTTTGCAACAGTAACACCGTCCTTTGTAACAACTGGAGAACCAAACTTTCTTTCAAGAACAACGTTTCTACCACCAGGACCCATTGTAGCTTTAACAGCGTTTGCAAGTTTATCTATACCAGCCTTTATTTTCTGTCTTGCTTCATCTGCAAAGAAAATTTCCTTTCCTGCCATTTTTCACCTCCCTCATAGGATTTTTTTAATTACTCTTCTACGATTGCGAGAATGTCTTCTTCTCTGATTATGAGGAGCTTTTCTCCATCGATTTCGACTTCGTTTCCAGCATACTTGCTGTAAAGAACCTTGTCTCCAACTTTAACTTTGAGAGGTCTGATTTCGCCGTTTTCAAGAAGTTTTCCTTCTCCTACAGCAATGACATCTCCGATCTGGGATTCTTCCTTTGCAGTATCTGGAAGAATGATTCCTCCTGCAGTTTTTTGTTCCATTTCTACTTTCTTGACTACAACCCTGTCGTAGAGTGGCTTGAGCTTCATCCCGTCACCCTCCTTTATCTGGTTTTTAGCACTCACTTGAGGTGAGTGCTAATGTTCACCTATAAATTTAGAAAACACCTGCCAGTTGTCAAGGGTGATCAGGAAGGTATATAGCCTTTCAGTCGAGGGTGCCAGCAGAAACAATGTATACAGGAAGTTCTGTCTTAGGTAGTCCCAGAAAACGCTGGAGATCGAAGTCGTAAAAGGCTCCAATACCGCAAGCACCAAGTTCTATGGATTCAGCGGAGAGGTATAGAAATACACCGAGAGCTCCCGCCTCCATCAGAGCTCCCCTGTAATCCCTGTTCTTCTTTCCCTTAAAGTCGTGGGTGAAGATGACATTCACGTTAGCCCGGGAAACAAAGCTCTGTCCTAAGCAGAGGTAGGCAAACTCCATGTTGAAGTTACCTTTCATAGTTGGGTAGAGTTTTTCTTCTCCAACGGCGTAAATGCCATCCGATATTCCCTCAACATTTTTCACTTGAACGTAGAAGTTTGTTTGGGGAAAATCCCAGTCTGCCGGGAAGCAGGAGAGGGAAGATTCAAGCAAGTGTTTAAACCTGTCAAACTCAAGTCTCTTTCCCGTGAACTCCCTTCTTGAACGCCTTTTAAGGAGTGTATCCTTTAAAGACAGTGACTTAACCTCAGGATAGACTTCGGGGAATTCAGGGTAGTTTCTATAGAACTCACATGAGGTTAGATTGCCAGAAAGGTGGGTGTTGACAATTTCGCTGTTGTATATGGGCTTTTTCAGAATTGGCTGGTAGTCCGGGAAACGGGCTGTGAATATAAACTCTTCTCCCCAGTATAGAGCTGGTTTATCTATTAGAATAGCTGCAAGGGCAAATTCGTTTTCACCGTCGATACCAAGAAGCTGGTTAAGTTTGTCGTCTATAAATTTAGAAACAACGTTCCCTCCAAGACCTATTGACCTCAGGTAAGCCACACCGTTGGCAGCCATGTGTCCGACATCAAGGAGGCAGTAGCGGTAAGCCCTTGTTCCGTACTTCCATGCACTGCGAGCATAGATGGAAGTTATAACTGCAACGATGTTTCCTGGAACCTCTGCGCAGAGGGCTGCCTGAAGGTGCTCAAAAAGGTTTTTCTCAATTAGAAGCTCTAAGGAGTGGTCTGTGGGCTGGTAGTGATAGAGACCATCAGGGAGTTCTGAAAGATCTTTAACAAAGAGATAAAGCTCAAATGGGTAGAGAGCTCCAGCAGAAGGTGTGGCTCTAAAGGCAAATTCCTCCCCGTGAAAGTTCTCAACCTTTGTTATTCCATTCATGGAGAAGGCAAAGTTTGAAAGTTCCTGAAGGGAAAGGGTATCCTCAGCTCCTTCA
>CAJXJV010000009.1 GCA_913055135.1 uncultured Desulfurobacterium sp.
ACAATAAACATAGCTCCTCAACTGTCCCCCCACACGTCTAAAATTCACTATAGAAGCAGGAACCCATATCCGGAGGAGAGATGAAAAAGATTACTGTCGTTAAGAGAAAAGGTGTTAGAGAACCTCTTAACATAGAAAAGATAAGGAAGGTCATAAACTGGGCAGCGAAAGGACTAAACATAAACACCCTAAAACTGGAGGCAAAGCTCAAACTTCACTTCTTTGATGGAATTACAACCAGACAGATTCACGAATCCGTTGTGAATACAGCTCTCCAACTTACAACTCCAGAAGAGCCAGACTGGAGAATACTTGCTGGAAGGCTTTTTATCTTTAACCTCTACAAAGAGGTCTCTATCAGGAGGGGAACTTCAAAATTAGCTTATGTTGGTGGTGGAAAGGAGTATTTAAAGGTTGTAAAAGATCTCGTAGAAAAGGGACTTTATACCGACGAAATTCTTAAAAGTTACTCAGAAGAAGAGCTCATTGAGGCTGGAGACTATCTAAAACTCGAGTACGACTTCCTCTACGACTATGCAGGAGCAAATCTCCTTGCCAAACGCTATCTCTGTATATATGAGGACTTCCCGATTGAACTTCCTCAGGAAATGTACATGTCTATTGCTCTCATGCTCGCAAAAAATGAACCTAAGGAAACAAGGCTCAAAACTGCTAAAAGATTCTATGACCTGATTGCTGGAAAGAAGCTCTCCCTTGCAACCCCAATTCTCATTAACCTCAGACGTCCTAATGGAAATCTCTCCTCCTGTTTCATTACAGCAATGGATGATAACCTTGATTCAATTATGTACACAGCAAACCAGGTTGCGCAAGTTTCAAAGAGAGCTGGAGGTGTTGGAGTTAATCTCTCAAGAATCAGAGCTCAGGGTTCCTGGATTAAAAAGGTCTTCGGCGCAAGTGGCGGTGTTGTTCCATGGATAAGAATCCTGAACGATATAGCCGTTGCGGTAAACCAGGAAGGCAAAAGAGCTGGTGCCGTTACCGTTGCCCTTGACGTCTGGCATCTCGATATCTTCGATTTTCTTGAACTAAAGACAGAGAATGGTGACCTGAGAAGAAAAGCTTTCGACATTTTCCCACAGGTGGTCATTCCAGATCTTTTCATGGAGAGGGTTAAGTACGACCAGGATTGGCTTCTTGTTGATCCCTATGAAGTTGAGAAGAAGTTCGGATTTAAGCTCTATGAACTCTGGGGAGATGAGTTTGAGAAGGCTTACATGCAGATCGAAAACGAGAGCTCCAAACTGAAGCTGAAAAAGAAAGTAAGAGCCAAAGAGCTCCTGAAAGAGATTCTGAAAACTCAGGTTGCCACAGGTCTTCCATACATCTTTTTCAAGGATACTGCAAACAGACTAAACCCACTTAAGCACGACGGCTATATTGGAAATGGAAATCTCTGTATGGAAAGCTTCTCAAACTTCAAGCCATCTAAAAGCTTCAAGACCTACATGAAGGATGGAAAGGTTATCAGTGAAGTTGAAGAACCGGGACTTGTCCACACCTGTAACCTCCTCTCAATCAACCTTGCAAACATAGAGAACGATGAGGAACTGGAAGAAGCTGTAAGAACTGCCGTTAGAATTCTTGACAACACGATAGAGCTTACAGCTCCTCCAATCCCTGAAAGCAAGCTCCACAACGACAGATACAGAACAATCGGAATTGGAACACTCGGACTTGCGGATTATCTTGCAAAGAGAGAAATACCTTACGGCAGACAATCCCTCGATGTAATAGATGAACTCTACGAGAAGATAGCCTACTACGGAATTGATGAAAGCATAAATCTTGCAAAAGAGAGAGGAAAATTCCCTGCTTATGAAGGATCAGACTGGAGTAGGGGAATAATCATTGGCAAGGACAGAGAATACCTTTCAGAAAAGACAAATCTAAAGGAAAAGTGGCTAAATCTCTTAGAAAAGCTTGAAAAGTATGGCATCAGAAACGGCCAACTCCTTGCAATAGCCCCCAACACAAGCTCTGGACTTCTTCAGGGAGCAACTCCTGGAGTTCTGCCACCGTTCAGCAGGTTCTACATCGACAAGAACCAGAAACAGGCTGTACCAATATGCCCTCCATACCTACGGGAGAGATTCTGGTTCTACAGAGAGAGCAAATACATGGATCAGAAAGAGGTTGTAGAGGTCATCTCAACAATCCAGAAGTGGGTCGATAGCGGAATTAGCATGGAGCTCCTCTTCAACCTCAACCTTGGAATAAGAGCAAAAGACATCTACGAAACCGTCATGTACGCATGGGAAAAAGGTGTAAAAACAATCTACTACATCAGAACTGTTCAGAAGGACAGCGAGGCAGAGCTCTCAAAGAAAGAAGAATGCATAGCCTGTGCAAATTAACTAAAACCGATTTTACTGTGAACAATTTTATGGAGGTAACAATGTCTGACATAAGAAAAGAACTCATGAAACCAAGACCTATCTTTAATCCAGAAGGAAACGACGATCCCGCAAAACTGGGAATCCTTTACGGTGACACAACAAACATTTTTAACCTTAACGTTATAAAGTACGAATGGGCGCCAAAGCTCTACAGAGTTATGATGGCAAACTTCTGGATTCCTGAGACGGTTGACCTGACTCAGGACGTTCAGGATTACAAAGAGTTAACAGATGATGAAAGACAGGCTTACGATGAAATCCTCTCCTTCCTGGTCTTTCTTGATTCCATTCAGACAACAAACATCCCAAACATTGCAGCTTACGTGAAAGCACCCGAGATAACAATTGATCTCTCCATCCACGCCTACCAGGAAGCAATCCACTCCCAGAGCTACGGTTACACAATAGAATCTGTTGTTCCTCCAGAACACAGGGAAGAGGTCTATTACTGGTGGAGAAAAGACCCTATACTCTTTGAAAGGAACAAATACATAGCTGACATCTATCAGAAGTTCCTTGAAGAACCAACAATGGAAAACTACGGAGAAGTTCTCGTTGGAAACTATCTCCTTGAAGGACTTTACTTCTACAACGGCTTTATGTTCTTCTACAACCTTGCATCCCGTAACCTTATGCAGGGAACAGCAGACATAATCCGTTATATCAACAGGGACGAACTGACACACGTCATTCTCTTTGAACACTTCATGAAAGACCTGACAGATGAGAACTTCAAGAAGTACCTGCCGAAAGACAAAATCTATGAGATGTTCAAAATTGCAGTTGATCAGGAACAGAGGTTCAGCAAAAAAGTTATTGGAAATAAAATCCTTGGAATGAACGAAAAGTCTATTGAGGATTACACATACTACATCGCAAATAAGAGACTGAGAGCTCTCGGACTTGAACCCATATTCCCCGATAGACCAAACCCCTACGAGCACTTAGAAAGAATCGCCGACACCGGCGGAGAGGGCAACGTAAAAGCCAACTTCTTTGAGGCGACGGTGACTTCCTACAATCAGGCTTCTGCAGTTGAAGGATGGGATGAGATATAGAAAAACCCCGCCAGACGGCGGGGCTCGAATGGTTTTACTGGCTAAGTTTACTGATTCTCTTCAGCTTTTTCGCAGTAGTCCCAGGTAACTTTTCTGTACTCTTTCCTTCCTGTTCCAGCAGGGATAAGTCTTCCGATAATTACGTTTTCCTTGAGACCTCTCAGGTAATCACGTTTACCTGCAATTGCAGCTTCTGAGAGAACTCTTGTTGTCTCCTGGAAGGAAGCTGCAGAGATGAATGAGTCTGTGGAAAGTGCAGCTTTTGTTATACCTGTAAGAACGGGTCTTGCTTTCGGAGGTCTCTTGCCCTCTTTAAAGAGTTGATCTCTAACCTTCTCAAACTCCTCTCTATCAACAACCTCTTCAACAAGGAAGTTGCTGTCTCCAGAGTCCTCAATTCTGACCTTGGAGAGCATCTTTTTGATGATTACCTCGAAGTGTTTGTCGTTGATATCAACACCCTGAGCTCTATAAACAGATTGAACTTCGTCAAGGAGGAACCTTGCAACAGCTCTTTCTCCAAGGATTGTAAGGATGTCGTGTGGATTGAGCTGTCCATCTGTTAGTGGTTCTCCAGCTTTAACATAGTCTCCAGTTCTTACGTAGATGTACTTACCCTTTGGAACTTCGTACTCCCTCTTGACACCTGTTTCTGGATCAAGAATTGTGATTATCTTCTTGTTTTTCTCAGTTTCGATATAAACCTTACCGCTAATCTCTGCAAGGATAGCAGTATCTTTTGGTTTCCTTGCCTCAAAGAGTTCTGCAACCCTTGGAAGACCACCTGTAATGTCCTTTGTTCCTCCAATCTTCCTTGGAAGTCTCGCAAGCTGAACTCCAATTTCGACCTCTTCGCCCTCTTTAACCATTATCCTTGCACCGACTGGAAGAGGGTAGAAGTCAACGACGTTTCCTTCTTCATCTAAAAGTTCTATAGTTGGTTCGTAAGGCAGTGTTCTGTACTCAAGGACAACAGGTTCTGTCTCAGAAATTGTTAGTCCAGGAATGATATCCTTGAACTTAACAGTTCCCTTCCTGAGGGCGAGAATTGGAATGGCGTGAGGATCCCATTCTGCAAGGATCTGTCCTTTCTCGACTTTCTCTCCATCCTTAACTTTGAGAATTGCAGCGTATGGAAGGTCGTACCTTTCAAGGTGCTTACCGCTCTTTTCATCAACAACTGCAATCTTTCCAGCTCTATTGATAACAACTGGATTTCCTTCCTTATCAGTAATAGTGTTGACATCAAATATCCTTACAATACCGTCGTGCTTAGCTCTGTACTCGGAGATTTCCGCACCGCGCATAGCGATACCACCGATGTGGAACGTACGCATCGTCAGCTGAGTACCCGGTTCACCGATGGACTGTGCAGCGATGATACCGACAGCTTCACCAAGCTGAACAGGTCTTCTCCTTGCAAGGTCTCTACCGTAACACTTTGCACAGACTCCAAATGGTGCACGGCAGGTAAGGACAGACCTTATCTTAACTGAGTCAATTCCGAGGTCTTCAATTCTCTCTGCAATTTCGTCTGTAATCTCTTCATTCTTTCTAACCAAAATTTCTCCTGTTACAGGATCAACAATATCTTCTGCTGCATACCTTCCAGCAATCCTCTTGGAGAGAGGAATAACGATTTCGCCAGCCTCAATCAGCGCAGAGACTTCAATTCCATCATCACATCCACAGTCTTCCATCGTAACGATAACATCCTGTGCAACGTCTGCAAGTCTTCTTGTTAGATAACCAGCGTCAGCAGTCTTTAATGCAGTATCTGCAAGACCTTTTCTTGCACCGTGGGTTGAGATGAAGTACTCCAGAACTGTCAGACCTTCACGGAAGTTGGAAATAATTGGTGTTTCAATAATTTCACCGGAAGGCTTAGCCATAAGACCTCTCATACCGGCAAGCTGTCTGATCTGTGTCTGGCTACCACGAGCTCCGGACTGGAGCATCATGAATACCGGGTTGAAAGTTCCATCGTTTGGAAGTCTTCCACGGGAGTCAAGGTCGTGACTCTTCATGTACTCCATCATGTCTTTTGTAAGCTGCTCTGTAACCCTTGTCCATATGTCAACAATCTTGTTGTAACGCTCATCTTTAGAAAGAAGCCCTTTTCTGTATCCTTCTTCAATTTCGGCAACTTCTTTTTTGGCTTTCTCGATAACCTCCTTCTTGGATGGTGGTATGTGAAGGTCATCAATTCCGATTGAAAGTCCGCCGAGTGTAGCCTGAATGAAACCAGCTTCTTTGATCCTGTCAAGCATATCAACCGTAATCTCGTTTCCGAGCTTCTTGTGGATGTCTGCAATAAGCCCGGCAACGGCTTTCTTGGTCATTACTTTGTTTACGAATGGATAATTCTCTGGAAGGAGTGTATTGAACTTAACCCTTCCAACTGTAGTTGTGATTATCTCTGGCTTTCCTGAGCTGGTCTTATTTCCTGGAATTCTTACTTTAATCCTTGCGTGGAGTTCAACTTCTCCAAGGGCAAGAGCTTTTAGAACTTCATCTATGGAAGCAAATGCTTTACCTTCGCCTTTAGCTCCGGGCTTTTCAAGGGTCATGTAGTAGAGACCCAATACCATGTCCTGTGATGGAACTGCCAGTGGCTTTCCATGAGCTGGTGAGAGGATGTTCTGTGTTGAGAGCATGAGTGTGTAAGCTTCAAGCTGTGCCTCCAGGGAGAGTGGAACGTGGACAGCCATCTGGTCACCGTCAAAGTCTGCGTTGAATGCAGTACAGACAAGTGGATGGAGCTTGATAGCTTTACCTTCAACAAGAACTGGTTCAAATGCCTGAATTGATACCCTGTGGAGTGTTGGAGCACGGTTCAGAAGAACCGGATGTTCTTTGATAACCTCTTCGAGGCACTCCCAGACCTCCGGCTCCTGCCTTTCAACCATCTTCTTGGCTTGCTTTACTGTGTTGGCGTAACCCTTTTCTTCAAGTCTTCTATAGATGAAAGGCTTAAAGAGTTCAAGAGCCATTACCTTTGGAAGACCGCACTGGTGCATTTCAAGTTCAGGACCGATAACGATGACAGCACGACCTGAGTAGTCAACCCTCTTACCTAAGAGGTTCTGTCTGAACCTACCCTGCTTACCCCTTAGAACGTCGGAAAGGGACTTAAGTGGATGACCTTTTGAGCTCTTAACAGGTCTTCCTCTTCTGCCGTTATCTATGAGAGTGTCAACAGCTTCTTGAAGCATACGCTTTTCGTTTCTGATAATGATGTCTGGAGCATCAAGTTCAATGAGCCTTTTAAGCCTGTTGTTCCTGTTTATAACCCTTCTGTAGAGATCGTTAAGGTCAGAAGTTGCAAATCTTCCACCTTCAAGAGGAACAAGTGGACGGAGTTCCGGTGGAAGAACCGGAAGGACTTCGAGAACCATCCACTCAGGCTTGTTGTTTGAGTTGAGGAAGGACTCAACGGTTTTAAGCCTTCTAACTAACTTTTTAAGTTTGGCTTCTGTTGTGTCTTTTCTCGTTGCTCTTCTTATCTCTTCTTTGAGGAGTTCCTTGCTCTGGATCTTACCCTGTTCAACTAAGAAGTCAACGTACCAGTCAAGAGCTCTTCCGCCCCTCTCAACTTCGATGTTTACTTTATCCTTTAAAACTTTGTATTCGTTGTACTCAATTATCTGTCCCTTCTCTAAGTTTGAATCGCCCGGATCTGTAACGACGACAAGGACGTTCTTTACAATACCAACGATTGTATCTTCAGAGAGCCCTGTATAGTAGGAAATTGTTTCAACCGCAGCCTTAAATACGTTTGGAAGTCTTTTCTGGAGGTCTGCGTTGATGGAGCTAATCTCACCGGAGTACATCTTTATCTCTTCGCGGAGCTCCTCAGCAAGCTCCTCAATGTCAACCCTCTTTAGAGCTTCTTTTATGCCGGCAGCGCCGATGCCAACTTCAAAGGCATCTTCACCTAATTCTTCTACTTTTTCTCTGTACTCCTCTTCTGTAAGGATCTGGAATTTCTTGAGACCGGTTTCCTCTTCGTCACCTGGATCAAGAACGATATAACTCTCAAAATAGACGACCCTTTCCACTTCCCTGACAGAAAGCCCTAAGAGAGCACCAATCTTACTGGGAACAGATTTCACATACCAGATGTGAGTACAAGGAGCGGCAAGCTCAATATGTCCGAATCTCTTTCTTCTCTCCTTGGAAAGTGTTACTTCAACACCACATCTATCACAGATAACCCCCGCATATTTAGAACCTCTGTACTTTCCACAGAGACACTCCCAGTCTCTGATTGGACCAAAGATCCTTGCACAGAAAAGACCATCTCTTTCTGGCTTTAGTGTTCTATAGTTAAGAGTTTCGGGAAGCTTTACCTCACCGTAGGAACACTCTCTGATTTTCTCAGGTGAAGCAAGTCCAATTTCTATTGCATCAAAGTCAAAAGTTTTTGGCTCTTCAGAGAAGACAATTTCTTTCTTCACTACCGATTCCTCCTCATGGGGTTTAAAAGCCCCCGAAAGGGGCTGGAAATTACTCTTCCTCTTCAAGCTGCTTTATGAACTTAACATCAAGGGCTAATGCTTTAAGCTCTCTTACGAGAACATTGAAGGATTCAGGAAGGCCCGGTTCAAAGGAGTATTTACCTTTAACGATTGCCTCATAAACTCTTGATCTACCTTCAACGTCATCAGATTTAACAGTTAGCATCTCCTGGAGTGTATAAGCAGCGCCGTACGCTTCAAGTGCCCACACTTCCATCTCACCAAATCTCTGTCCACCAAACTGTGCCTTACCGCCAAGCGGCTGCTGCGTGATAAGGGAGTAAGGACCTGTTGACCTTGCATGGATTTTATCGTCAGCAAGGTGGATGAGTTTAAGCATGTACATGTAACCAACAGTTACATCTTGATCAAAAGGTTCGCCTGTTAGACCGTCGTAAACCTTAAGTCTTCCGGTTTCAGGAAGTCCGGCGCGCCTTAATAGTTCTTTAATCTCTTCTTCTTTAGCACCGTTGAATATTGGAGATTCAAACCTGATACCCTTGCTTAGCTTTTTGGCAACCGCCTTGAGTTCATCGTCAGAAAGGGAGTCAATGAGTTTACTGATTCTTTCATCATTGTAGATAGCCTTAATCTCCTCTCTGACCTTGTCAAGTCCGGCTTTCATCAGCTTTTCAATTTTTTCACCAAGAGCCTTTGCAGCAAGTCCAAGGTGAACTTCAAGTATCTGTCCAACGTTCATACGGGATGGCACACCAAGTGGGTTGAGGACAATATCAACAGGTGTACCATCCTCAAGGAATGGCATGTCCTCGACAGGTCTGATTTGAGAGATAACACCTTTGTTACCGTGGCGACCCGACATCTTGTCGCCGACCGTGAGTTTTCTCTTTGTAGCTATGTAAACCTTAACCTTCTTGTTAACTCCTGCCGGGAGGTCATGTCCCATTTCAAGGGCAGCCTTTTTCTCCTCGTAGATGTTCTCAACGAGGGCAATCTTGTCAACAGCTCTGAGTCTTATTCTCTTGAGCTCCTCAGCGGCTTTCTCATCATCGATGATTGAAGGCTTCCTGAGGGCAAAGAAAACCATTTGTTCAACCTTTCCTTCTGTAACTGTATCGCCAGCAGAGAGGATGAGGTTTCCTGCCGCATCAAAAACGTCCTCTTTAACTTTCTTTCCAAGGATAATCTCAGCAGCTTTTCTGTCCCTATCTTTCTTGATGAGAGCAATCTCTTCCTGCTTCTCTCTTTCAAGTCTCGCTTTTTCCTCAGCTTCTATGAGCTGGGTTCTTGGATCTTTCTTCTCACCCTTTCTTGAGAGGATCTTGACATCTATTACAACCCCTTCAACACCATGTGGAACGTAAAGAGAAGAATCCTTAACTCCCTTAGCTTTCTCACCAAAAATTGCCTGGAGGAGCTTCTCTTCTGGAGTTAAAACCTGTTCTCCCTTAGGAGTAACTTTTCCGACAAGGATGTCTCCAGGTTTAACGTAGGTACCGATTCTTACAATTCCGGATTCATCAAGGTTTCTGAGGAGAGATTCAGAAACGTTAGGAATATCCCTTGTGATTTCCTCTCTACCGAGCTTTGTCTCTACAGCTTCACACTCAAATTCCTGTATGTGAATAGATGTATAGACATCGTCTTTAAGGAGTCTTTCACTAACAAGAATAGCGTCCTCAAAGTTGTAACCTCTCCATGGCATGAAGGCAACTAAAACGTTCTTTCCAAGAGCCAACTCACCATTATCCATAGAAGGACCATCGGCAATTATCTGACCTTTCTTAACCCTTTCACCCTTCCTGACAATAGGTCTCTGGTTAATACAGGTCTTCTGGTTGGACTTCTGGAACTTCTTGAGTTCGTAAACGTCAAACCCAGTATCTACAGAGATTCCACCTTCCTCTATCTCTTCAGGGTCAACCCTTACGATAATCTTGTCTGCAGTTACGCTCTCAACGACTCCGGATCTTCTGGCAACTACAGCACTACGACTGTAGAGAGCAACCTCTTTTTCCATTCCGGTTCCGACAAATGGCGCCTCTGTCTTTATGAGAGGCACAGCCTGACGCTGCATGTTTGAACCCATGAGGGCACGGTTAGCGTCGTCATGCTCAAGGAACGGAATCAGAGATGAAGAAACAGAGAATACCTGCTTTGGAGAAACGTCCATAAACTGGACTTCCTCTCTTTTCACAAGCTTAAACTCTGCCTTGTGCCTTGCCATTACAGTATCGGCAGCAATGTAGCCGTTTTCATCAACAGGAGCGTTAGCCTGAGCAATTACAAAGTTTTCCTCTTCTTCAGCAGTCATATAGACTATTTCATCTGTAACCTTTCCGTTTACAACCTTTCTGTAAGGTGTTTCAAGGAAGCCAAGCCAGTTTATCCTTCCGTAGGTCGTCAGTGAGTTGATAAGACCGATGTTCTGTCCTTCTGGTGTCTCGATTGGACAGATACGGCCGTAGTGGGATGGGTGAACGTCACGAACTTCAAACCCTGCCCTTTCCCTTGTGAGACCACCAGGACCAAGAGCAGAAAGTCTTCTCTTGTGAGTTGTCTCAGCAAGTGGGTTTGTTTGATCCATGAATTGACAGAGGGAAGTAAGTGTGAAGAACTCCCTGAGTGGATTGAGGGCAGTTCTTGGATTGATGAGATCCTGTGGCATTACAGAATCAATGTCGGCAATGGCAAGTTTCTCTTTTACAGCTTTTTCTAACTTAAAGAGACCGGATTTAAATGCAATTTCTGCAAGTTCTCCAACACCTCTAACCCTTCTGTTTCCAAGGTGGTCAATATCGTCATATTCTCTTAAGCCTGCATGAACCTCAAGGAGTGCCTTAACTGCACCTACAATATCAGCCTTATGGAGAATTCTTCCTGCATCGTCGTAGTCGGGCTCAACAGGAATTTCATCTATGTCAAGGGATGCAAGTTTTAGAGCAACTTCTGTGTTAATAAGCGTTCCCTTAGGAACGACAATGTCTCCATCTTCGTTATAAATATCCTCGGATACTCTAAGAGGTAATAACCATTCTATAGACTTCAGATCCTCCTTTGTAAGCTTTGAGAGTTTTTCTTTCGGATAGATTTTCTCGTTTATTTTAGCTCTACCGACCCTTGAGAGGTCGTAGTTCTTTGTGCTGAAGAACATATTTTCAAAGAGTCTCTTTGCACCTTCAACAGTAGCAGTGTCTCCTGGTCTCACTTTCCTGAATATTTCAACGTAAGCTGCAATAAGAGGATCTTCAATTTTCTCCCTTACTCTGTCTCTCCTCTCCTTTCTAAGGGTATTAACGATAACTGCACCATAGGGAGTAGCTTTTGCATGAATCGCTCTAAACTCAGCTCCTTCTGGAAGTTTTCTGGAGCTGGTGGAAAGCTCTTCATAGGCTTCCTGAATTACCTCTCCTGTCTCTGGATCGACAACATCGGTAACTAAGTAATATCCGTTGAGTTCTTCTGGAGATTTGATTTCTCCAGTTTTAGTATTTACAACTTCTCCGTTTTCCACTTTGAATGTCTCAATAGCATCACCGTAGAAAAGGTTAAGAATCTCCTCGTCTGTTCTTATTCCAAAAGCTCTTAATAGATAAGTTCCAATAAACCTTCTCTTCCTGTCTATTTTGGCGTAGAGAATTTCGTTGTGGGGAATCTCAAACTCAAGCCACGATCCCATTGCAGGAATGATACTCGCAATGTCGATAATCCTTGCTACAGTAGTAGTCTTTGATACTTCGCTTTTAAAGAAAAGACCAGGAGATCTATGGAGCTGGCTTACAACAACTTTCTCTGTTCCGTTTATAATAAATGTTCCCCTTTCTGTCATAAGGGGAATTTCACCAAAGTACATTTTGTTTTCTTTGATAATCGGAGCTATTTTTTCACCTGTCTTTGGGTCTTTCTGCCATACGTGGAGTTCAAAAAGAACTCTTAATGGAGCGCTGTAGTCAATTCCCCTCTCT
Organism: uncultured Desulfurobacterium sp.; assembly: GCA_913055135.1. Taxonomy (GTDB): domain Bacteria; phylum Aquificota; class Aquificia; order Desulfurobacteriales; family Desulfurobacteriaceae; genus Desulfurobacterium. Next base: position 11,925 of record CAJXJV010000009.1, read on the forward strand.
TTACATTCATCAGGGGTGTATTTTGGTCTAAATACGACTTCCATACCACACTTTGGACATACAACTCCTTTTCCACCAAGTCCCTGAAACTTTCCACACTTGCAGTACCAGTCTCCTATCTCATAACCTTTATAGTGAATTTCCACACCGCTTTGTTCGTCAATGATTGGAAATGCCTGTCTGAACGCAGACTCCAGTCCGATGTTTTCTCTCTTATCTGGAGCTTTGTTTAACTGGAGAAATCTTTCGTAGGACTCAAATGGAAATTGGAGCAGGTCTGGAATTGGAAATGTCTCTTTTCTCTTTGCAAAACTTTTTCTTGGAAGAGATTTGATTGTTTTTGTTTCTACAGAAGGGATAGCTTTTTGGATTTTTCCCATATTTGACCTCTTCTCTAAGAGTTTTTGTGTTTAAATGCGAGAAGGGAGACTACCCCCCTGGCAGTCTCCCAGCCGAGAATTATATTCCTATTAAAGAGAAGTTTCAAGAGTTACTTAACTTCTACTTCAGCACCAGCTTCTTCAAGCTTCTTCTTGATCTCCTCAGCTTCTTCCTTGGAAATTCCCTCTTTAACTGGGCTTGGAGCGTTGTCAACGAGAGCTTTTGCTTCCTTGAGTCCCAGTCCTGTGATTTCTCTGACAACTTTGATTACCTGAATTTTCTTGGCACCCGGAGACTTGAGGATAACATCAAACTCTGTCTTTTCCTCAGCAGCTGCAGCACCAGCACCTGGAGCAGCAACAGCACCAGCAGCAACTACAGGCATGTCAGATACACCAAACTCTTCCTTAATTGCGTTGATGAGATCAACGAGCTCGAGAACTGTCATGTTCTTGATAGCTTCGATGATTTGCTCTTTTGTGATTTCTGCCATTTTTCGCCTCCTCTTTGATTAAAAATTCTGAAATTTTTCACCTAAGTTAAGCACTAACTTCCTCTTTCTCAGCTTTAACGTTTTCAAGAACTGTAACCAACTTCTGGAATAGATTGTCAAGAGACCATGCAACAGCGTTGACAGGATACTTGAGGGTAAATGCAAGTTGACCAAGGAGCTCTTCTCTGCCTGGAAGAGAAGCGAGCTGTTTAACCATCTCATAGTCAGTAACCTTGCCTTCAACAACAGCAGCTTTAAACTGAAGCTTGGCATCCTTTTCTTCAAGGAATTCCTTGAGAGCTTTAGCGGCAGCTACAATATCCTCAAAGGCAAGAACAATTCCCGTAGGACCAACAAAAGCATCCTTAATCTGCTCTACAGGGGTACCGGGGTAAGCATATCTCATAAGGGTGTTCTTTACTACCTTGTACTCAGCTCCTGCTTCCCTGAGTTTCCTTCTGAGAGCGTTACTTTCTGCAACTGTCATTCCATTAAAGTCAGTAAGTATAACAAGGGAAGCTTTCTCAAACTTTTCTTTAAGCTCCTTAACTATTTGTTCTTTAGCTTTTCTCGTTTTCAAAGGAGTTACCTCCGCTAAGGATTTTCGGTGGGATGTAGAGGGAGGGCATAGGTGGAGGGAGAGATGAATACCGCTCTCGGTCTCAGTAGGCTGCCTTTTCAGGCATTTAAGCTATGCACCTACCCTCTACGACCACCGCAAATTGCAGCCGTAATTCTATTCAAATTTCTACAGTTGTCAACCCCATTTGCTACTCACTCAATTGAGCTCTGTTTATTGCATCAAATATATCAACCTTAACACCGGGATCCATTGTAGCTGAAACTGCAATGCTCTTTACATACTGTCCCTTAGCTCCAGATGGCTTTGCAGCAAGAATTGCTTTGAGGAGAGCAACTGCGTTCTCAAGAAGCTTTTGCTCATCAAAAGAAACCTTTCCTATTGGAGCGTGAACAATACCAGCTTTTTCAACCTTAAAGTCAACTTTACCGCTTTTAGCATCCTTAATAGCCTTCGCAATATCAAAAGTTACAGTTCCTGTTTTTGGGTTTGGCATGAGTCCTCTTGGACCAAGGATTCTACCAAGTCTACCAACCTTGCCCATCATGTCAGGAGTAGCAATCAGAACATCAAAATCAAGCCATCCCCGCTGAATCTTCTGAATGAGATCATCCCCACCAACGTAATCTGCACCAGATTCCTGAGCTTCCTGTAGTTTTTCACCCTGGGCTATTACTGCAACTTTTCTCTCTTTACCGAGACCGTGAGGAAGAACAACGCTACCTCTTACCATTTGATCCTGGTATTTTGGATCAACGTTGAGTCTTACTGCCATCTCTACAGTTTGATCAAAGTTTCTCTTTGTCACATCAGCCATTTTCTTTACAAGGCTGATAGCTTCATCAAGTGGATAGAGCTTACTTCTTTCAACGAGAGCGAGAGCGTTCATGTACTTCTTTCCATGCTTTGGCATCTTCTCCTCCTATCGGCACATTTTTTTTTGAAATGCCTCCCACCGCTCGGTGGTCAGTTAATTCACCTATTCAACTACTCAACTACTTTTACTCCCATATTCTTAGCAGTTCCAGCAATGATTTTCATTGCTGATTCAATGTCATAGCAGTTGAGATCCTGCATTTTCTGCTCGGCAATCTGTCTGAGCTGTTCCTTTGTAATCTGTCCAACCCACTCTTTCTTTGGCTGATGAGCACCTTTTTCAATTCCTGCAGCCTTCTTAATGAGAACAGATGCAGGTGGAGTTTTGAGAACGAAAGAGAAGGATCTGTCTGCGTAGATTGTGATAACCACAGGGATTACAAGTCCTTTCTTGTCAGCTGTAGCTGCATTAAACGCCTTTACAAACTCCATAATGTTTACACCATGTTGACCAAGTGCTGGTCCAACAGGTGGTGCAGGTGTAGCTTCACCGGCAGGCAACTGCAGCTTTACTTCAGCTACAACTTTCTTTGCCATTTCTTCCTCCGTTTATCTCCTTAACTTATTTTCTCGATCTGATCAAACTCCAGTTCAACTGGAGTCTGCCTGTCGAAAATGTTAACCAGAACTATAATCTTTTCTCTTTCTGGGTCAATCTCTGAAATGGTACCTTCAAATCCAATAAATGGTCCTTCTTTAATTTTCACTTTATCTCCAATTTCAAACTTAAGTTTTTTAACTTTTGGTACACCTTTCTTAAGTCTTTCTATCATTGCTTTGATTTCAGATTCAGGAACGATAACCGGCTTCCCTGCAGCACTGACAAATCCAAGTACTCTTGGTACACGTCTTACTGTACTTTGAACGTTCTTGTCTAACTCTGCCTTGATAAAAATGTATCCCGGATAAAGTCTATCTCTTAACTCAATCTTAGCTTCTACTTTGTTCTCTGGACACTTTATCTTCTGACCAATTTTTTCAATCGGTTTATCGGGAGTGCACTTTTTCTTTTCACATTCGCAGGATTCCACCCATACTCTGCCATCTTCGATTCGAAAAACGACCTTTTTTCCCTCTTCACCTTCAACTTCATGAATACGAGGTTCTCCGTGTAGAGGCACTTCACCTTTTTCTTTTCCAGCTACTTTAAAGACAACTTTTTCCACCGCAGGAATGAAAATTTCCTCTACCTTACTTTCTAAACCTTCTTCCTTCAGAGCTTTTAAAATGTTGGCTTTCACCCTGTGCTCAAATCCTGACTGAACATGAAGGGAATACCACTTTTTCTCTTCCATTGAATCTACCCCTTATTTTTCTATTATCATTTTTAAAGCTTCAGAAAATACAAAATCGAGTGCCCAGAAATAGATAGCAATGAAGGCACAGAAAACTACAACACCGAAAGTGGCTTCTATTACCTCTTCCCTGGAAGGCCAGGTCACTCTGTTAAGCTCTTCTTTGACTTCCTTTAAAAATGTTACTGGTAGCATATTTACCTCACTTCTTTTTTTTCAATGAATCCAAAAATATTTCCTACTATTTTGGTTTTTGGATTTTAAACTTTAGAGAAAAGACGAAAATAAAACAATAAATGGCAGGCCAGGAGGGACTCGAACCCCCAACCGCCGGATTTGGAGTCCGGAGCCCTGCCAATTGGGCTACTGGCCTACCTAAAACTCCCCCAAAAATATAACCTATTTTACCTCTCTGTGCAAGGTGTGTTTGTTACACCATGGACAATACTTACGGAGTTCTAATCTATCAGGAGTATTCCTTTTATTCTTTGTGGTTGAGTAATTTCTTCTTTTACATTCTGTACAGGCAAGCTGTATTATCTCACGAGGTCCTTTCTTAGCCATTTCTATCTCCTCATCTATGGTATTAAACTCTCATCAGTCCAATATTTCCGTAACAACACCAGCACCTACAGTTCTACCACCCTCACGGATAGCAAACC
>CAJXJV010000010.1 GCA_913055135.1 uncultured Desulfurobacterium sp.
TGTGGAGCTTTAAATGGTGCATGTGGAATAATTACATTGACCTGTAAAGATTACGCAAAAGTTATAAACACATTGTTCGACTGGTACACAAAAGCGAAACTTCCTAATTTCACACCGGAAGGGAAAAAGACCTATCCTGAAAGTGTTTCCAATTCTCCTCTGTGCCATGTATCTGTTATGAATTGGTGCAAAGCTGCAACTGATCACTTCAAGAGAAAAATAGCTTATAACAGTAAAGAAAGATCAGAAAGATGTGCAAGACTTTCAGGTAGTGTGGCCAGGAAGACAGTTGAACTTTTAAATGAATACCACTGCAGTAAATTTGTCCCTGTAAAAGTAAAAGGTTCTCAGAAGACCAAAATGGACTGTAGAGGATGCCATATACAAAAGGGATAAAATAATCTAAGGTAGAATCTCTTTATCTTTGATGAACACCTGCCCTGTAAATAGCGCAACGAGTTGGTTATTTTCTTCCTTTCTTACTTCTATCTGATAAAGTCCAGTTCTTCTTGTTCTATTTAATTCCTTTGCTTCGGCTATAAGCTTTTCGCCTTTAAAAGCAGGGTTTGCAAAATTTATATTTGCAGAAGTCGCAAGGGCTACTTTCCCGTAGCTGTTTGACGCAAGAGCAAAGGCAAAATCTGCAAGTGAAAAGATAGCTCCTCCCTGGCAGATTCCTGCAGCATTCAACATATCTTCTCTAACAACCATGGCAATTTTTGCATAACTCTTTTTTACTTCAATAAGCTCAACGTTCAGCCAGACTGCGACCTTGTCATTCTCAAGCATGAATTTTGCGATTTTTTCTACCATAACGGCTCCATAAAATATTACTTTTGATGACTTCTCTATTTTATTGGTGCCCGGGGCGGGATTTGAACCCGCACGGGATTGCTCCCACAGGATCCTGAGTCCTGCGCGTCTGCCAATTCCGCCACCCGGGCGTTCAGAACAGACTATAATATAGGCAAATTCTAACAAATTGCATAAATTGACTGCAGTAGAAAAATAACAAATGAGGTTAGAAATGGAAAATCTGAAGATTCTTTACGATAACACGGCAGTTAATGACTTTGCTCCAGACTGGGGATTTTCTGCCCTTGTGGAGCTTTCCGAAGAAACGATACTTTTTGATACAGGGGCAAAGCCAGAAGTTCTTGCAGAGAACATAGAAAGGTTTGGAATAGACCCTTCAGAAATAGACACTGTTTTTATCTCCCACAATCACTGGGATCATACCGGAGGCTTGCCTTACCTTCTGGAGAAAAATAGAATTTTTGAACTTTTCATCCCTGAACCCGATTGTCCGGAGTTTGAAGAAAACCTGCCGGAGAGTGTTGTCTGTGTTCCAATATCAGCTCCAACTTACATATCGGAGAGGGCAATCTCTACAGGAATAATGACAACAGGAATGGAAAAACCTGCCTATGAGCATTCATTGATAGTTAGTACAGCGGAAGGTTTCCTTCTGTTGACAGGCTGCTCTCATCCTGGAATAGTCGAAATAGCTAAGAAAGCTGTAACAATATGTGGAGAGGAACTGTTTCTCATAGTTGGTGGATTTCACCTTTATAAATCAGCGGACGAGAGGATTATTGAAGTGGCTGAAGAACTTAAAAGGTTTACTCGTTTTGTTGCTCCCTGTCACTGTACAGGGGAGAGAGGAATAGAACTTTTCAAAGAAATCTGGAGAGATAGATTTGTAGAAGCAGCAGCCGGTGTGGAAATCCCGCTCGAATAGGAGGCAGTTGATGTTTGATGCTTTAGCAGAAAAGGTTCAGTCTGCAATAGAGAAAATTGGTAGGAAAGGAAGAATAGATGAAGAAACCCTTGAAAAGGGTCTTAGAGAGATAAAGCTTGCTCTTCTTGAAGCTGACGTGAACTATAGAGTTGTTTCAAAGTTTATAAAGGACATAAAAGAAAAAGCCCTTGGAGCCAAGGTAATAAAAGGTGTAAACCCTGCCCAGCAGCTTGTAAAGATAGTTCACGATGAGCTGGTTGAAACCTTAGGTGGAGAAGCTGAAAAGCTCAACCTGAAGGGAAAACCCTCTGTTATTCTTCTAATAGGTCTTCAGGGTTCCGGAAAGACAACAACAGCAGCAAAACTTGCAAACTACCTGAAAAAGCAGGGAAAAAAGGTTCTTTTGACCTCTGCAGACGTTTACAGACCTGCTGCAATGCTCCAGCTCAAAAAACTTGGAGATCAGATTGGAGTGCCCGTTTTCCTTGAAGAGAATGAAAAAGATGCTGTAAAGATTGCAGAAGATGCCCTGAGAAAAGCAAAGGAAGAAGGATACGAAATTCTCATTGTTGACACAGCAGGAAGACTCCACATAGATGAGGAAATGCTTGAAGAAGCAAGGAGAATAAAAGAAAAAGTTGTTCCTGATGAAACCCTCTTTGTTGTTGATGCAATGACCGGTCAGGAGTCAGTGAACATTGCAAAGGCTTTTGATGAAAGAGTTGGAATGAACGGAATTATCCTGACAAAGATGGATTCAGATGCAAGGGGAGGGGTTGCTTTATCTGTTAAGGGTGTTACAGGAAAACCCATAAAGTTTGCCGGTGTTGGTGAGAAAATTGATGATTTTGAGCCTTTCTATCCTGACAGAGTGGCATCACGAATTCTGGGAATGGGAGACATTGTCTCTCTGGTTGAGAAAGCTCAAGAAGTGATAGATGAGAAAGAGGCACTTTCTATGCAGGAAAAGCTCCTCTCCGGGGAGTTTACCTTGGAAGATTTCAGACAGCAGCTAAGAATGATTCAGAGGCTTGGACCTCTCCAGCAGATAATCAAGATGATTCCTGGACTCTCAAGTCAAAAAATGCTCAAACAGCTTGAGAAAGCAATAGATGATAAAAAACTGAAAAGGATTGAAGCGATAATAAACTCAATGACTCCTGAGGAGAGAAGAAACCACGCAATTATAAATGCCAGCAGGAAGAGAAGAATTGCAAGAGGTAGTGGAACTTCTGTTAAGGAAGTTGATGCGCTTATAAAACAGTTTGTTCAGGCGAAGATGGCAATGAAACAGATGAAGAAGATGCAGAAGAAAATGGCAAAGAAGGGCGGAAGATTTCCCTTTCCCTTTATGTAAACTTGAACTAAATTTCTTTTGGAATAAAATTACCACTCAAAACTCTGATAATGCAGGAGGAGTGCCTTGGTTAAGATCAGACTTAAAAGGATGGGAAGAAAGAAGCTTCCTGTTTACAAGATTGTAGTTGCTGAGAGTATGTCTAAGAGAGATGGAAGAGCAGTGGATATTCTTGGGACTTATAATCCAAAGTCTAAAGAGCTCCAGATCGATGTTGAAAAGGTAAAAGAGTGGCTTGCAAAGGGAGCTCAACCTACAGACAGAGTTGCTGCTCTCCTCAAGAGAGTAGTTCAGTAAGGAGGTAGAAAATGTCTGCTCTAAAAGAGATGGTGGAGTGCGTAGCAAAGAGGCTTGTTGACAATCCTGACGCTGTCTATGTTGCAGAAACAGAGGGAGAAAGAACAGTTGTTATTGAGCTCAAAGTTGATCCAAAAGATCTTGGAAAAGTTATTGGAAGACAAGGAAGAACAGCAAAGGCATTAAGAACTCTTCTTTCTGCTGCTGCAACAAAAATAGGCAAAAGAGCAGTTCTTGAAATAATTGAGTAGCGGCTTGCCGCTACTCGAACTTCTTCTTCAAACTGCTATTTAAAGATTGCATCCTTATCAGGCACTTTTGCCCAATCCTCTAAGAACCTTTCAATTCCAACATCTGTTAAAGGATGCTTTGCAAGCTGCTTTATAACCTTAAACGGAATTGTCGCAATATCTGCTCCCATGATAGCTGCTTGAAGAACGTGCTGAGGATGCCTGATGCTTGCAACAATGATTTCTGTATCAAATCCGTAGTTGTCAAAAATTTGAACGATTTGGGCAACTAACTCCATTCCATCGTGACCAATATCATCAAGCCTTCCAACAAAAGGAGAAACGAAAGTAGCTCCGGCTTTGGCTGCAAGAAGTGCTTGAAGAGGTGAAAAAACAAGAGTAACGTTTGTCTTTATTCCTTCTTCGGAAAGTATTTTGACTGCTTTCAATCCTTCTGTTGTCATAGGTATTTTTATAACAACGTTGTCTCCAAGTTTTGCAAGTTGTCTTGCTTCATCTACCATGCCCTGAGTATCAAGGCTAACCACTTCAAGACTTACAGGACCGGGAACAGTTTCAACGATTTCCTTTGCAACTTCAAGGAAAGGTCTTCCAGTCCTTGAAATCAAGGTTGGGTTTGTGGTAACTCCATCAACCATTCCCATTTCCATGGCTGCTTTTATCTCGTTAATGTCAGCAGTATCTATGAAGAACTTCATCCTCTGACCTCCTCGATCAATTTCTTTAAAACTTCAAAAATATCCTTATCCATAAAACTGGTATAGTTGAGTTCTCCAGAATCAATGAAATAGATGAGTATTGTAATCAGGGTAAGTATAACAAAAATCTCTCCCAACTTCCCCGAGCGAACAAACTTTAAAGAAAGTCTTGGATAATATTTTAGGGTAAAAGGTACTCCCAGAGGGTTTAAGATATCGAGGAGAATGTGTGAAACATAACCAATAGAAAAAGAGAGCAGGTAGCGTCCCAGCTCATAGCTGTAGTTATCCCTGAAATAAAGAGAAAGCAGAATCAAAGTTACAGGTATCGCAACATGGTGAGTTATTCCTCTATGGGAGTTAAAAAGTGTTCTGTTCTGTCTTTTAGGTAAACCTTTTTTTAAATCGATATCGGGTAAGACGCTTCCAAATGCAGCAGGGATTACAGGTAGATGGAAAAGTGCTGCAAGAAGGATTCCACCTAAGATGTGTGTACCTGCTGTCATCCTAAAATCTCTCTTATGAATGGATTGGTGCTTAGTTCTTCTCTTACTGTAGTTCTTGAACCATGCCCGGGAACAAGAGTTGTATCCGGGTTGAGGTTGTTTAAGACTTTTACTATTGAGCGTTGAAGGTCGTTGTAGTTACTCATTGGCAGGTCATATCTGCCTATACTTCCTTTAAATATCAGGTCTCCTACTACTGCCGTATTTACTTCCGGTGAATAAAGAACAATACTACCGGGAGAATGACCTGGAGCATGAATAATCTTGAAGGAGTAATTTCCCAATTTTATTTCGTCTCCTTCTTCTACAGTTTCATCGGGTTGTGGAGAATACTCCGCACCTGCCATCTCTCCAAGTTCGCTTTCAATCCAGAAGGAGAGGTTTCCTGCTGCTTCCGGGTGCATGATGAGTTTAGCTTTCGGGAACTTTAGCTTTGCCCAGGCGTTAGCCGCTGTGTGATCAGGATGTTCGTGGGTATTGATTATGTACTTAATCTGAAGTTCTTCTCTGAAAACTTTGTCCTCTATCTCTTCCAGAGATCTCCTGTCCCCGGGGTCAACGATAAGAGCTTCTGTGGTCTTTTCATCCCAGATAAGAAGCGTATTAACCAGAAATGGACCTGCTGGAATTGCCATGGTTTTCATCTTCCTTCTCCTCTAATACGATGTAATCACCCATTTCTCCAAGGTCAATATATTCGTTAGCAGCCTGAATGAGTTCTTTTGCAGTTATAGCTCGAAAAGAGATTACTTCTACCTTTATTCCTTTTGCTTTTAAAAAGTTTATAAGATCAACAAAATCGCCATCTCCACTCATTAAAACCACCACATCAATCTTGCCATTTTCAGCCATTGCAATGGCATCAATGGCTATACCCATGTCCCAGTCGGCTTTGTATTCTATTTTGTCCCAGCTGTAAAATTTCTTTGGTTCTTTGAGCTTAACTTCATATCCTAAGTTTTTCAAGACGTAGATAAAGCTGTCCTGATTTACCCTGTCAAGATTAACTAAGTAGGCTATGGCTCTGTAAAGTTTTCTTCCTCTTACCCCCAACTCAAGTAGCCTTTGAAAATCAACCTTTTTCTTTAGTGTATTTTTTGCCCCGTAGTAAATGTTTTGCATGTCAACAAAGACAGCAACGCTAAGGTGAGAAGCTATCCTATCCCTTTCTATAAGCTCTATTGCTTTCACCGGCTCCTCCTTGGGAGATATCACAGGCAAATCTATTCCAGACAGCAAGTGGTGGTTCACAGACAGGATCCTGTTTCAATTTTTCTATAAAGCGGGTGAGTTCTTCCTCGGGTATCAGCTTCATACCTATTCCATAGTTAGAAAGGGCAAAAATTACACCTTTCCCAACAGGTAATGAATTGACAGCGATACAGTTAACACCCTTTGAAACGAGAAACTCTACCAACTCTATGCATTTGCCGAATTTCATGTTGGAAGCTGGGTTTTTCAGAAGTGCCAACTCCTCAAAGTTGTTTTTCTCTTTTTTGAGCAGGAGAATTTTTGAGCATTCCCCAAACCTCCCACAAACTCTCTTTTCATCTTCTTCAATGGGAATAGCATAGATAATGTCGCTTCTCTCTTCTGGTTCGAAATGAATAATTATCTTTTCTATGAAGGGGACATCCCGCTTTATCCTTTCCTCAATTTCATGGATGAGACTGTGGGCTTTTTCAAGGCTGTCTGTAGAGACGCAGACTTCTGCTTCAATGAATTTGTAGCTTCCAGAACTCCTTCCGGTTATTGACTTAACTCTAGAGACAAGAGGATAGGAAAGCATTATTTCCTTGATTTTATCAAGGGTTTCTCTATCTATAGAAGCATCAAGAATGACCTTTAGAGAGCCTAACATTATCTCAAAGCCTGAATGGAAAATGAAAAGAACAACTATAAGAACTGCTATCTTTTCAAGTATGGGGTAACCAAAGTAGTTTCCAAGAATACCAGTAAGAACGATGGTAGAGGAAAGCATATCGGTTTTTATGTGTTCAGAATCTGCAATGAGGCTGGGTGAGTTGAGCTCTTCCCCCTTCTTCCTCTCATACTTTGAAAAAATGTAGGTAAGGATAATTGTAGTGATAATAGCCACAACAGCTACAGGAAGATTGTCAATTCTCATTTCTTTATGGCTGAAAAGGACGTCTCTGGCTATCTCATAACCTGCGAAGAATATAGCAAAGGCACTAACTAATGAGATTACGTTTTCTACCTTGTAGAGTCCATAGGGAAAGCTATTCAGCTTCATGTTGGCTATGACTATACCTGCATAAACAGATAAAGCAGCAGCAAGGTCAGCTATCGAGTGAATTCCGTCTGCAATCAAAGCTGCAGAGCCTGAAACTATTCCTGCAACAATCTTTAAAAGAGATAAAAATAGATTTAGAAAAACAGAGTAGAGAGCTATCTTCTTTTTTTCCTCTACCATACAAAACTCCGTACCTCAATAGAATAGACCTGTAAACCAGATATCAAAGACGTTATAAGAAACTGATTACAGTTTAAAAGGTTTTCTGTTAAATTCTACCATCTCTGTAATTACATAATTGACTAAGCTTAAGTTGACATCAGAGTTTCTTTTTGATTACAGATGAAATATTTTTCCCTTGACAAATTTTCAATTCGAATGTAAATATTGCCTGCTTTCCCGCAAAACTAAAACAGGAGGTAAGTATGAAGGTAGTAAACCTGAAGGCTACCCGAAGAGAGAAGACAGGAAAAGGGGTAGCAAGAAAACTGCGCAGGGAAGGCCTTCTGCCAGCCGTTATCTACGGTGGTGGAAGACCAGAGGCAACACACATAGCCATTCCTGCTGGCGAAGTAAAGAGAATCAAGCACCATCATGGTCTCATCAAGTTAGACCTTGAGGGTGAAGAGAGGATATGCATCCTCAAAGATATCCAGTACAACTGGCTGGGGGATGTACCTATCCACGTTGACTTCCAGGAAGTCAAGTTTGGTGAAACCATCACTACTGTGGTCGAACTTGAGTTTGTAGGAACACCTGTTGGTGTATCCGAAGAGGGTGGTGTTCTCGAAATCATGAAGAGGGAAGTTGAAATCGAAACTCTTCCAAGGGCAATTCCTGAAAAGATTGTTGTTGACATCTCCAATCTCCACGCAGGAGATGCTCTCCACGTAGGAGAACTTCCTGTTCCAGAAGGTGTTAAAATCGTTGACAACCCAGAAGAAACAGTTGTCGTAGTAACTGAACCAGAAGAAGCTACAGCTGAAACGTCTGAAGAGGCTTCAGAGGAGTAATGATAAAGCTCATTGTAGGCCTTGGTAACCCCGGAAGGGAATATGAGAATACAAGACACAATGTGGGCTGGATGGTTTTAGACCATCTGGCTGAAGAGCTCGGTATCGATTTCTCTAAGGAAAAATTTAAAGGAAAGATTGCAGAGCTCCGAGCTGATGATAGAAAGATTTTCCTTTTAAAGCCACTTACCTACATGAACCTGAGCGGAGAGAGTGTGGAAGAGATTGCAAGGTTTTACAAGATAAAGCCTGAAGAAATTCTGGTTATTTACGATGACCTTGATCTCCCCTTAGGTAAACTCCGCCTCAGGTTGAAGGGAAGCAGCGGAGGACACAGAGGAGTAGCTTCTGTTGAACAGCATCTACGGAGCAGAAACTTCCCGAGACTTAGAGTGGGAATAGGAAGACCTGAAAGAAAGGAAGAGGTTGTCAACTACGTCCTGTCTCCTTTCAGAAAAGAAGAGATTGAAACTCTGAAGGAGGCTATAGAGAAAGCAGTAAACTGCTTAAAAGAGATTCTCCAGAAGGGCGAGATTGACAACAAAATCATGAGTAAATGCAACTAACGGAGGTTGAAATGAGGGAATACTACTACGAGATGGTTTACATACTGAGACCAACAATGTCTGATGAAGAGATTGAAAAAGGCATAGAAAAGGTTAACTCTTATGTTGAAAGGTACAACGGTGAAGTTCTCCACATTGATAGGTGGGGAAGAAGGCAGCTTGCGTATCCAATTAACGACTATGACAAAGGATACTACGTTCTTGAGTACATAAGAACAAACGACAGAGATTTTGTAAAGAACATGGAAAACTTCTTCAAAATCAACGAAGACGTAATCAGATTCCTTACATTCAGACTGAAACCATCTGAAGTAAAGGAATTAAAGGAAAAGCTTGGAGCAAAGGTTGAAACTGTTCCTGCTGAAGAATCTAAGGGAGAAGAGTGATGGCAAACCTTAACAGAGTGTTTCTCATCGGAAGGCTTGTCGCTGATCCCCAGCTTTCACATACGAACTCCGGAACACCTTTTACCAGATTCAGAATAGCAGTTAACAACCCTTACAGAGACAGAAACGGCAACTGGCAGGACGAAACTCTTTTCATCGACGTTGTTCTCTGGGGAGATGCAGCCGATAGAGCTGTCAGCAGGTTTAATAAGGGTACCAGAGTCCTTGTAGAAGGTAGACTGAGGCAGTCCAACTGGGAAACAGAAGAGGGAGAAAGACGTTCAAGAATAGAAGTAAGAGCAGACAGAGTTGTAGGACTTGATCCCAGAAGGGAACAGAATGAATCTATTGAAGAAATTGATGACATCGAATTTTAAGGAGGTAAACAATGAGCAACGGACTTCCACAGAGAAGATTTGTAAGAAGAAGGAAATACTGCAAGTTTTGTGCTGAGAAGATAGAAAAGATTGATTATAAAAATGTGGAACTCATCAAGCCTTTTATTTCTGAAAGGGGAAGAATTATCCCAAGAAGAATTTCTGGTGTATGTTCCAAGCACCAGAGACAACTTGCAAAAGCTGTTAAAAGAGCCAGACACCTTGCACTACTCCCATTTGTGAAGATAGACTAATGAGAAATTACAAGCTGCCAGTTTTCTATGTTTTACTAACGGTTGCAACGGGAGCCCTGATGGGCGTAGAGGCTCTTTTGCCTCTTGCTCTGGGGCTTTCTCTGTTTATTCCGGCTCTGTGTTACGTTGTCACCAGAGACTTTGGAATACTGGCTGCTTTGTTTCTCTCTGTAGTTTCTATTGGGATTATCTCTCTATCTGAAGGCTGGAAGACCTCTCTCGATATTTCTGCCCTTTCCCTTTTAGGTATATCAACAAGAATCTTAAAAGAGAAACTAAAAACGGAGAATGTTATTCTTGTTCTGTCACTGATTTCCTCAGGAATAACCATATTTGAAGATCTCTTTATAGGTCTTCCAGCCGAAGTTAAACAGATACCGTGGTTTACTCAATTGAGATGGGGATTCTACTTCCTTTCATCCGTTGTAATATCAGCCATTAGTGTCGGCATAATAGCACTGGTTTCAAAAGAAGATTTCGGATTCAAAAGACTTAAATTTGATTTCTGGATTGTACCAATCTTTCTTATCTCTGGATTTTTATCCATTCTCAGGTGGACCCCGGAGATACAGGTAATCAGTACAAACGTACTCGTTGGAGTTTTAGGACTTTTCATCGTTCAGGGATTTGCAATTTTTTCCTATTACATAGAAAAGTTTTCTGTGTTGGCAAAAATTTTAACCTTATTTTCTATTGTTTTCTTTCCAGCAGGAGCTGTCATACTGGCAGTATTTGCTGGAATTTTCGATTTCTGGTTTGATTTCAGAAAACTAAAGGGAGGTAAGAAAAATGGAAGTGATTCTGCTTAGAGATATGGAAAACCTTGGAAAGGTTGGCGAGATTGTAAAAGTAAAGGATGGATACGCTCGAAACTACTTGATTCCTGAAGGAATCGCTCTCCCTGCAACAAAATCCAACATTGCAAGGGTGAGAAATGAACTGAAAGCTCTTCAAAGAAAAGCTCAAAGACAGATTGAAAGGTATAAAGAACTTGCTGAGCAGCTCTCCTCCACAAGAGTTGTTATTGAGCATGAAGCTGGTGAAGAAGGTAAACTGTTTGGTTCAGTCACAACCTCTCAGATAGAGAAAGCCCTTCACAAGGCCGGTTTTGAGGGTGTAGAGAAAAGACAAATTATCCTTGAAAAACCTATAAGAGAAGTTGGTTCTTACGAGGTGAAAATTCACCTCTTCAAGGATATTGAAGCTACAATAACCGTTGATGTAGTACCTCTTAAGAAATAAATTTTGCCCCTCCCGGGGCATTTCTTAATTATGGAGGTCTGCCATGGAATTTGTAGGAAGACACATAATGATGGATGCTACAGTTAAGGACATTGGAAGGATTAATGCCATCCAGCCTATCTATGACTACATGGAAGAGTTAGCAAGACAGTTAGACATGACTCTCGTATATCCACCAATCGTTGCAAGATTCCCATTTGCTCAATCTGAACTTGAACAGTTTGTCAAAAAACTTTCTGAGGAAAACGTAAAGAGTAGAACTTTAGAATTTATGGAAGAAACCCTTAAAAGAAGAGCCACTGAAGATAGTGGAGTTTCTGGTGTTTCTATCTGGCTTGAAAGCCACTGTACAATCCACACCTGGCCTGAGGAAAAATTCTTCAGCCTTGACGCTTACAGCTGTAAGGATTTTGATCCAATGGTTGCCTTTGAGCTTACAATAAAGTGGTTTAACGTTGAATACGCATCTTTTGTTGACGTTGAAAGGTACATTGGAGGACCTTGCATAATCAAGGCTTACGAATACAAGAACGGCGAACTTAAGCCGTGCGAACCTTCAATCTCTACTAAATAGTTCAATGGCTCTCTTATATACCTGGTTCTTGGGGAGACCTGTCCTCCGACAGGCCTCCTTTACAGCACCTTTTAAAGACATTCCCTCTTCTTTTAAACGAATTAATAAAAAATCCATATTTTCTTCTGATTCATTTCCTTGATTATCTGAAGGATAGAATAGAAGAACAAATTCTCCTTTCAGTTTGTTTTTTGACAGGAGCTCTTCAAGGACTTCTTCTGGAGTTCCTTCTAAAAACTCCTCATTTACTTTTGTTATTTCCCTATAAACACCAATCCTTTTCTGAGGAGTTATTTCACCCAAAATTTTCAAGGTTCTCTCTATACGATGGGGAGACTCATAGGAAACAACGGTATAGGGTAACTTAACAACTTCTTTCAAAGTTTCTCTTAGCTGAGATTCTTTTCTGGGCAGAAATCCAACAAATAGAAACCGATCTGTTGGAAAACCTGAAGCGGAAATGGCTGCAATCACAGCAGATGGTCCTGGTACCGGAATAACCTCAATTCCCTCTTCTCTGGCAAGTCTTACAATTCTATAACCTGGATCACTAATACATGGAGTCCCCGCATCGGAAACAAGAGCGATGTCTTTTCCTGATAGGAGTTCTTCAATTAGTTTCTTCGAAACCTCCCTCTCATTGTGCTCGTGGTATGGAACAAGTTTTCTCCCGTGGATATCGTAGTAGTTTAAAAGCTTTAAGGTTCTCCTTGTATCCTCACAGGCAATTATGTCAACTTCTTTCAAAATTCTCAGAGCTCTTAGAGTTATGTCTTCAAGATTCCCTATTGGCGTTGCAACAACGTAGAGCCTTCCTAACCTCTCTGGGCTATGCATTCTATCTCCACTTCAGCATTTAATGGCAATTTTGAGACCTCAATAACCGACCTTGCAGGCTTTACAGGACAATCCTTTAAAAACTCACTGTAAATCTTATTAAACTCTGCGAATCTATTTATGTCTTTCAAGAAAACTGTAATTTTTAAAATACTACACTTACTTGCTCCTGCTGCATTCAAAACAGCTTCGAGATTTCTCAGTGCCTGTAAAACCTGATTTTCAAAGCCATTCACAAGCTCTCCGGTTGTCGGGTCTATTCCAAGCTGACCTGCAGTAAAAATTAGATTGCCGGAAAGAATTCCCTGAGAGTAAGGTCCAACAGGCTCTGGAGCCTTTTTAGTTTTTACTACTTTCATAATTAACTTTCCTCCTGAAAATCTGGTTCTAATAAAAAGTTTTAACAAAAATAGGTTGAAACTATAATCTTGCAATCTTATATTTTGCATCAATGAAACTGAAGTTAGAATTCTGATTATTTAATATGTTAATTATTGAGAAATTTGGTTTCCGAATAGAGATTAATTATAATTATCACAAAATAGAATGGTTTAGGAGGAAACATGGCTAAGAAGAAGGAAGAGGTCATTTTAGATGACGAAAGGATTGAAGAGGGAGCTGAATGTCTCAAAGCTCTTGCTTCACCTGTAAGGCTTAAAATTCTTTTCACACTGAAAGAAAGACCCATGTGCGTTACAGATCTGGAACAGGAACTGGGAATTTCCCAATCTTCTCTATCACAACATCTGAGAACTCTCAGGTACAAGGGGATAGTTGCAAAAACGAGAAAAGGGAATAAAGTATATTACACTATATCTTCAGATGCTTTTAGAGAACTTTTGAACATTCTGCCTCAAATAGCCTGTTTTAGAGGTTAAGATACGTGCTTAAAAAGTTTTTCAGGAAAAAGTTGGACGGGGAGCAGAAACCCCAATCTCCCGTCCCAACAGGGTTATGGATTAAATGTGAAAATTGCAAGGCTCTTCACTTCCGGGGAGAGTTAGAAAGCAACTTGATGGTCTGTCCCAGGTGCGGCTACCATTTCCCCGTTCCTGCAAAGGACAGACTCTACATGCTTTTTGACAAAGGAACTTTTGAGGAGCTGGATATAGACCTGGAACCACAGGATATACTGGAATTTGTTGACAGAAAACCCTATTCTCAAAGGTTGAAAGAGGCTCAGGAAAAAACCGGTTTAAAAGATGCGGTAATTAACGCTAAAGGAAAATTAGACGGTAAAGATGTTTTGATAAGCTGTTTTGACTTCCGCTTTATGGGCGGTAGTATGGGCTCGGTGGTCGGCGAGAAGATAACAAGAAACATAGAAAGGGCTGCTGAAGAAAGAATACCCTTTATCTGCATCTCTGCTTCTGGTGGAGCAAGGATGCAGGAAGGGATAATTTCTCTGATGCAGATGGCAAAAACCTCAGCAGCCCTTGCACTCCTTGAGGAAAGGGGGGTTCCTTACATCTCCGTCCTGACCCATCCTACAATGGGCGGAGTGTCGGCGAGCTTTGCTTTCCTTGGGGATGTGATAATCGCAGAGCCAAAGGCTCTTATTGGTTTCGCCGGCCCCCGGGTCATAGAACAAACGATTCGCCAGAAATTACCAAAGGGCTTCCAACGTTCAGAATTTCTATTGGAGCATGGACTTATTGATATGGTAGTTGAAAGAAAAGATCTGAAAAATACCCTTTCTCAGCTTGTTGAATTGCTGAGTTAGTTCAAATAGATTCTGGAGGGAGAGATGGCTACTAAATCTGATAAAGTCCAGAGGCTTGCAAGAACAATTATTGCTGACTTCTTTCTCTACAACCAGGACAAGATAGATGTTGCTCTTAAAAACGACAATCTGTTTGAAATACTGGAAGGAGAGATAGATGATTCAATAAAGTTCTTTAAGGAACACGTAAAAGGTGGCGATTTAACTGTCTTCTGGGATACCTTATTTAACAGGTTAATGCAGAGAGAAGCAAAACTGATAGAAGGATAATGCTCCAGAGAAACCTGAAGTTACTCAAAGGAAGAATAAAAAGCAGAGAACCCGTCAGGTGTTATAGTCTTCCTGGAGGGTCGAAAGGGCTTGTTCTAAAAGAAGTCAAGGATTTAATATCTCCTTTCCTGTTCTTAGTACCTTCAGAAACAATAGCGGAACCCTTAGCGGAAGACCTGAAGAGGTTTGGACTCAGGGTATGCTATGTCCCTGCCTGGGATGTTCCACCTCTTGATATCTCATCTCCTCTTTCTCTATACCAGTATAGAAGGTTAAAAGTTCTCTATAAACTTCTTTCTGAACCCTTTGATGTTGTGATTCTCACTCCACAATCCCTGTTTCAAAAAGTCCTTTCTCCAGATGATTTAATTGAGTACGTAATAGAAATAGAGAGAGAAAAAGAGATTGACTACTCAACCCTTCCCAAAAAGCTCATTACTCTCGGTTACAGGCGGGTTGATAGTGAACCAGAAGAAGGTGAATTTTCTGTAAAAGGAGATACTTTCGAGTTCGTAACTCCTGAGGGGGAAAGGTTAATCGTTGAACTTTTCGGCAATACGGTTGAGAGAATCCTTCTAAATAGTGAAGAAATAGAGAAGTTTGAAATAATTCCTGCTCTGGAGCTCGTTCAGGACAAAGAAAGATTGAAAAAAATAGAGGAGATATACCCGGAAATTGTTGAAAGGCATCTCCTCTTAGGCGAGATTAGTGGAGCAGAAAAGCTGCTTCCAGAAGTTTTTGACCTTGTTCCAATCGTAGAATACATAGGAGAACTTCCGATAGTCTCCTTTGAACCCGACCAGGTCAGGACTGCTGGAGAAACGTTTATCAGAACAGTTGAAGAGAACTTTGAAATTTTGAAAAGAGAAGAAATTCCATCTTCAAGACCTGAAAAATTTATCTGGAAAACAGATGTAAAACCTGTAATCTCCATATATGAAAAGCCTGTTAAGGATGGCATTGATTTTGGAATTAAACCACTTCCATCTGCCAGCGATGAAAACATCGAGGAGCTTCTGAAATCCCTTGAGGGCTTCAAAATCAGGCTCTTCTACACATCAGAAACCTTAAAAGTAGAAGCAGAAAAGGTTGCAAAGAAAATTGGTCTGGAGCTCATAGCAGAAAAAGGTATCTCTTCAGGCGGTTTCAGGTTAGACGAGAAAAAAGAAGCGTGGTTAACCGAATCTGAAATTATCTTTGAGACAAAGAAAAGGGAAGATATCACAGCATTGGAGCCAGGAACTCTTGTTGTCCACAGGGATTATGGAATTGGTATCTTTCAGGGGATAACGAGCAGAGAGATTGGCGGCAAGACTTATGACTTTATTGAGATAGAGTATGCAGGAGGAGAAAAACTCTACGCTCCTTTTACCCAGATAGACAGAATTTACAGGTATTCAGGCTACA
>CAJXJV010000011.1 GCA_913055135.1 uncultured Desulfurobacterium sp.
GAGACCGACTTCTACAATTTTGAAGCTCTAAACATTCCCAAAGGGCATCCTGCAAGGGAGATGCAGGATACCTTCTACATTTCAGAGGATATTGTTCTTAGAACTCACACTTCTCCTGTTCAAGTCAGGATAATGGAAAAACACCAGCCTCCAGTTCAGATAGTTGCTCCCGGAAAGGTCTATAGAAAAGATGCAGATGTTACCCACACCCCTATGTTTCACCAGGTTGAAGGTTTGATGGTTGATGAAAGGGTAACTTTTGCAGACCTTAAGGGAGTTCTGGAACTTTTCCTGAGAGAGATGTTTGGTTCAGATACAAAGGTGCGGTTCAGACCGTCCTACTTCCCATTTACAGAGCCAAGTGCAGAGGTTGATATCGGTTGTGTGATATGTGGTGGTAAGGGATGTAAGGTCTGTAAGGGAACGGGATGGCTTGAAATCTTAGGATGTGGGATGGTTGACCCGGCAGTTTTCAAAGCAGTTGATATAAATCCCGATATCTATCAGGGATTTGCCTTTGGCATGGGAGTTGAGAGAATTGCAATGCTCAAGTACGGTATTGATGATTTGAGGCTCTTCTTTGAAAATGACTTGAGATTCTTAAGACAGTTCAGGGGTATGTAAGATGAAGATAACTTACAACTGGCTTAAAGAATTTATTGATATAGATGATCTCTCGCCACAGGAAGTGGCAGATATTCTTACTGACATTGGAATTGAGGTTGATTCCGTCAGGTATGCTGCTGAAAACCTTGAGAAGGTTGTTACGGGAAAGATTGTTGAAATAACAAAGCATCCTAATGCAGACAAGCTTAAAATCTGTCAGGTTGATGTTGGAGATACTGTTTTACAGATAGTTACAGGGGCTGATAATGTTTTTGAAGGAGCTGTTGTCCCTGTTGCTCTCCACGGTTCAAAACTGCCGATTGGAATAAAGATAAAGAAAAGCAAACTCAGGGGCGTTGTTTCAAATGGAATGCTCTGTTCTGAAGAGGAGCTGGGACTGACAGATTCCTCTTCAGGGATAATGATTCTTCCTGATAATGTTGAGATTGGGAAAGACATTAAGGAGGTTCTCGGACTTGACGATTGGATAATAGAGTACGAGATAACAACAAACAGACCTGACGCCCTCTCTGTCCTTGGAATTGCAAGAGAACTAAAGGCTGTTCTCAACAGACCTATCAAGCTTCCACAAGACGATTTTGAGGAAGGAGATTTTGAGGCTAAGGATGAGGCTGCCCTTTCCGTTCTTGATGGTGGAGCCTGTCCGAGGTACGATGGATTCATCGTCAAAGGAATCAAGAACAGGTATTCCCCGCTTTCCATACAGATAAGGCTTTACCTTGTTGGCTTGAGACCAATAAACGCGGTTGTTGATGTTACCAACTATGTGATGTACGAACTTGGACAGCCTCTTCATGCCTTTGACCTTGAAAAGCTTACCGAAAAGGAAGTTGTTGTAAGGAGAGCTAATGATAGTGAGACCATAGTAACGCTTGATGGAGTTGAAAGGAAGCTTACAAAAGATGACCTTGTAATAGCGGATGCTGAAAAGCCTGTTGCAATTGCTGGAGTGATGGGTGGAGAGGAGAGCGGTACTTCTCTATCCACTGAAAATATCTTTCTTGAATCTGCCCACTTTGATCCTATGACTATAAGGAAAACCTCTAAAAGGCTTGGTCTTTCAACTGATGCTTCCTACAGATTTGAAAGGGGAGCAGATATTGAAAGCACAGATTTTGCAGCAAAGAGAGCTCTTCATCTGATTCAGAAGTTCTGTGGTGGGAAGGTTGCTAAAGGTAAGCTCTCTTTCTATCCAAAGCCTTATACTCCAAAAGTGATTGTCTATAACCCTGCAAGAGCTACCAGGATACTTGGAGTTGACATACCCCCAAGGAAATCCTTTGAAATCCTAAGCAATTTAGGATTTACTGTTAAAAAGGAACAGGACTATATCGTTGTTAAGGTTCCTTCATGGAGAAAGTACGATGTAACAAGGGAAATAGACCTGATTGAAGAGGTTGTCAGAATTTATGGAATGAAGAACGTTGTCAGCACTTATCCTTTAATGCATTCAGAGATTGAGAGGAACTTTGACTACGATAGGTTGAACGAAGTCAGGGAGTTTCTGACTTCCCTTGGCTTGAATGAAGCTATCAACTACAGCTTTATAGGTGAAAAGCTTTATGGGTACTTTGGACTTTCGATTGAGAATCTCATCAAGATAGCAAACCCACTTTCTGAAGAGTGGGTCTATATGAGGGATAAGGTATTCCCAAGTCTTGTTCAGAATGCTGTTTTGAACATTAACAGGAATGAGAAGGATGTTCTTCTCTTTGAAGTTGCAAAGGTTTTTGAAAGTAGAGGAGAGAAGTTACCTGAAGAGCCTCTACACCTTGGAATTCTTCTGACAGGCAGGGTTTCAGAGGGGCTATTTGGAGAGAGAAAAGTTGACTTTTACGATTTGAAGGGAGTTGTTGAGAGTTTGTTTGAGTTTCTGAAGATAGAAGGGGAATTTAAGGCTGTTAGTGACATAAGTTACCTGCATCCAGGGCAGAGTGCAAAGGTTGTTGTGAAGGAAGAGGAAGTCGGATTTATAAGGAAGCTTCATCCTGATATCTTAGAAAAGCTTGACGTAAAACAGGACATATTTGTCGGAGAGCTCAACATAGGTAAGCTTTTAGAGTTTTCTAAGGATGAGAAGATTGCATTTAAGCAGATTCCAAAGTTTCCACCTGTTACAAGGGATATTGCGGTTTTAGTTAGTGTAGATACTCCTGTTGGAGAGTTAGAAAAGATAATAAGAGGTTCTGCAAAATACCTTGAGAAGCTAAAACTCTTTGACGTTTACATGGGCAAAGGAATTCCTGAAGGGAAGAAGAGTGTTGCGTTTTCTCTTGTTTTCAGATCTCCCGAGAAGACCTTGTCAGATGAAGAAATAAATAAGATATTGAATGGTATAATAAAAGCGCTTGAAAAATCTGGAGCCACATTGAGGGCATAAGAGGAAGATTGTGAGCTTACCTGAGACTGTTGAAGTTGTAATATCGGGAAGGAAATTTAATATAAAGACGGACAAAGATCCTGAGTATGTCAAGCATCTCTCTCATAGACTTGAGACCATAGTTGAGAGGATCAGAGCAGGTAACAGCAGGGTTACTTTTGACAAAGCCCTTGTTGTTGCCTGTTTTTACATACTTGACGAAAATGAGTCACTGAAGAAACAGATTCAGGAGCTCGGTGAAGAGATAAAACGGCTTGAAGAAGGAGCCAAGCTTTTGATAAGTACAAAGAAGATAGCTCCTTGATCTTCCCTTATGCCCCTCTGTTAAGATGGGGTTAATAGTGTGCTGACAAAAGAACAGATAAGAGAAGAAATAAAGAAAGAGCGTCTTCTTCTGTCACCGGAAGAAGTAAAAACAAAGAGCGAGAAGATTATAGAAAGACTTCAAGAAATTCTTCCTCCTGAAGCAGAAACCTTTATGTTTTACGCTCCTTTTAAAAAAGAGGTGGATCTTTTACCTTTTGCCGAGAAGCTTCTCTCTTCAAGAAAGCGGGTTATTTTCCCGAGAGTTTCTGGTAAGGATATTCTTCCTATAGAGGTTTTCTCTTTGAAGGAGCTCTGTTCTGGATACTGTTCTATCTTAGAACCCCCTCTGGATTATTCAAGAGTTGTGAGAACAATTGATGTTGTCTTTGTTCCAGGAATTGCCTTTGACCTTTCCTGTTTTCGAATAGGCTACGGCGGTGGATTTTACGATCGGTTTCTTGCAAAACACGAAGTTGGCACTAAAATTGGTATTTGCTTCGATTTTCAGATTGTTGAGAAGATACCACACGATCCCTTTGATATTCCTGTGGATGTGGTGGTTTCAGAAAAAAGAGAGATAAGGAGGAGTAAATGGAGCTAATACTTGTTGCAATACTGGCAATTTTTACAGGACTTGCCGTTGGTTATGTTGTTGGTATGAAGAAAAGTCATGTAGAGAGTGAAAAGATAGAGAAAAAGATAAAAGAAGAAGCCATGGAGGAGGCAAAAAAGCTTCTTAATAAGGCAAAGGAAGAAGCTGCTGAGCTGAAGACGAAAGCTGAAAAATTCCTGAGAGAGTCTCAGGAGAAGTTTGAAGAGATGAAGAGAGAGGCTTTCCTCAAAGCAAAAGAGGAGATTCTCAGGGAGAAAGAGAAGTTAGAAGAGGAGCTGAGAGAGAAGAGGAGAGAACTTTCTGAACTGGAGAAGAGACTCCTCAGGAGAGAGGAGTATCTGGATAAGAGAGAATCAACTCTTGACAAGAGAGAAGATAATCTTGACAGAAGAGCTGAATTCCTTGATAAGCTGGAGAAAGAGTTAGAGGAAAAGAGAGCAGAAGTTGAAAAGTTAGAGGCAGAGTTACTTGAGAAGGACATGAGAGTGACACAGTTGATAGAGGAAGAGCTTGAAAAACTTGAGGTAATTTCAGGTATGAGCCGTGAGGAGGCTCAGGAAGAGCTAATGAGGAGAATGGAAGAAGAAATCAAGAAAGATCTTGCTATTCGCTACAAGAAGCTTGAAGAGGAGTTTGAGCAGACGGTTGAGAGAAAAGCCAAGAAGATTCTTGCAACTACAATTCAGAGGCTTGCAACAGAACAGGTTGCAGAAACGACAGTTGCTGTTGTTGACCTTCCAAACAACGAAATGAAAGGAAGGATTATTGGTAGAGAAGGAAGGAATATCAGAGCTTTTGAGCTTGCAACGGGAGTTGATCTGATCATTGATGATACTCCGGAAGCTGTAACGATTTCCTCTTTTGATCCTGTGAGAAGAGAGATTGCAAGAATTGCACTTGAAAGACTGGTTGCAGATGGAAGGATCCATCCAGCAAGGATTGAAGAGGTTGTTGAAAAGGTAAGACAGGAGATTGATCAGGAAATAATCAGCGCTGCGGAGGAAACCCTCTTTGAGCTTGGAATAGACAACGTTCATCCAGAACTCAAGAGACTCCTTGGAAAGCTCAGGTTTAGGACAAGCTACGGACAGAACGTTCTTCAGCACGTTAAAGAGGTTGCTTACCTTGCAGGAATGATGGCAGCAGAGATTGGAGCAGATGTTCAGCTTGCTAAACGGGCAGGACTGTTCCATGACATTGGAAAGGCTGTTACTCATGAAGTTGAAGGTTCTCACGCTCTCATTGGGGCTGACATTCTCAGGAAGTACGGTGAGCCAGAAGCAGTGATAAACGCTGCTGCCGCCCACCATGGAGAGGCTGAGTTTACAACCATTGAATCTGTCCTTGCTGCGGTTGGAGATGCCTTGAGTGCTGCAAGACCGGGAGCAAGAAGGGAAAGTATTGAGGCTTACATTAAGAGAATCGAAAAGCTTGAAAGCATTGCTGAGTCTTTCCCCGGTGTTATGAAGGCATTTGCAATTCAGGCTGGTAGAGAAGTCAGGATAATGGTTGAACCGGATAGAATTACAGATGAAGAGGCAGCATTCCTTGCCCATCAGATATCCAAGAAAATCGAGGAAGAGGTTCAGTATCCCGGTCAGATAAAGATTACTGTGATAAGGGAAACGAGAGCTGTGGATTATGCGAAGTAGGAAATAGTTTGAGGCAGGATATAGAGCAATGTCAAACGGTAAAAAGTTTCTTGTTATAGGAACAGCGGGGCATATAGACCATGGGAAAACGACTCTTATAAAGGCGTTAACTGGAATAGATACTGACCGCTGGGAGGAAGAGAAAAAGAGAGGCATGACCATAGACCTCGGATTTGCAAATCTTCAGCTTCCCGGCGGGGTTCTGGCTGGTATTGTTGATGTTCCTGGTCATGAAAAGTTTATAAAGAACATGCTTGCTGGAGCTCATGGCATAGACCTTGTTCTCTTTGTTATTGCGGCAGATGAAGGGATTATGCCTCAGACGAAAGAGCACCTGACAGTTTGTCAGATGCTGGGAACGAAAAGGGGAATAGTTGTCCTTACTAAAAAAGATCTGGTTGATGAGGAGTGGCTGGAGCTTGTAAAAGAAGAAACCAAAGAGTTTCTAAAGGGGACTTTCTTAGAGAATTCTCCAATTATTCCTGTTTCTGCAAAGAGTGGAGAGGGTATAGAAGAGCTGGTTGCTGAGATTGATAGGCTTTCTTGGGAGATAGAGCCCAAAAGTTTAAAAGGCATTTTAAGGTTGCCTGTTGATAGATCTTTCACGATCAAAGGCTTTGGAACTGTCATAACGGGAACACTTCTCAGTGGAAAGACCTGCGTTGGTAACACAGTTGAGATTCTTCCCGTCGGTAAGGTGGTAAAGATCAGGAGTATTCAGGTTCACGGTAAAAGCGTTGATGAGGCTTTTGCAGGACAGAGGACGGCACTTAACCTTTCAGATGTTTCAAAAGAGGAGGTTAAAAGGGGAGATCTTGTAGCAACTCCTAATTATTTAAAACCATCGGATAAAGTTGATGTTGAACTAACTCTTTCTAAGGATGCTGATTTGATAGTTCAATCGGGACATAAAGTTCATTTTCACCATCTAACCAAAGAGGTTGAGGGAGAAGTATATCTCATTGATAGAGATGAGCTCCTACCCGGTGAAAGATGCTTTGCTCAGATAAGATTGAAGGAGGAAGTCGTACCTGTATTTGAAGACAGGTTTGTTATTCGAAATTACTCGCCGGCAAGGGTTATAGGAGGAGGTAAGATTTTAAATCCTCTTCCTGAAAGAAAGTTCAGGAGAAGATTTAGAGATCTGTGGCTTGAGGATCTGAAGATTCTTTCTGAAATTGATAAAAAAGCTATCTTTGTCCACTATGTTGAAAAGTTTCCGGGCAAGTTCTCAGAAAAAGACTTTGTTCAGTTGATTAATCTTTCACCTGAAGAGGTCAGGCAGTTGGTTGAAGAGATGATACAGGAAGGAAAGATTCTTTCTTTTAGCGGAAGACTTTATCCATCGGGATATGTGGAGGAGCTCAAAGAGAAAGTTCTATCAACTGTTGAAAACTACCATAAAGAGTATCCAATTTCTGAAGGAATAAACAAGGAATCTCTGAGAACAAGGTTGAATGTTATCCCGGAGCTTTTGGCACAGGTTCTAAAAGAATTGATCGAGTCGGAAAGGCTTGTAGAGTCTGGTGGAGTTGTAAAGATTTCTGGATTTATTCCAGAAGCGGAAGGAACCCGATTTGAAGAATTGGTTAGGAAGGTAGAGGAGTTAATTACTTCTTCGGGATTTACTCCACCAGAAATTAGGGAGTTTTCCTCTCTCCTTTCAGTTCCTGAGGAGGATGTAAACATAGTTGTTAATTACCTTATGAACAGAAAAGGTTACGAAAAGGTGGGAAACTTTATCTACCATCCAGACACTATAAAAAGAATTAGGGAGATTCTAAAGGAGCATTTTGATAAGAAAGAGACTTTAACAGTTGGAGAGTTTAAAGATTACCTGGGGATTTCGAGGAAGTTTGCCATTCCACTCTTAGAGTACTTTGACAGCACAGGAGAGCTTGTCAGAAAGGGTAACGAGAGGATTAAGGGGAATTTAAAATAGATGGGAGATATTCTTTTAAATGTTATCCTGCCGCTTTATCTACTTATACTCTCTGGTTTCTTTGTCGGTAAGTTAAAACCAGAGCTCAAAACAGACACAATTTCGTTTGTTGTTCTCTATCTCTTTGCTCCTGCTCTTATCTTCTCTTCATTTCGAAAGGTCAATGTTTCACTGGAGGACTTTTCCTGCATATCATTTACCGCACTTGGAGTTTTTGTTGGTGTTTTTCTGCTCTCTCTTCTTGTAGAGATATTTGTTTTGAAGGAAAAGAATGAGGCTTTTGAGATCTCTTCTACTGTAATGAATGCCGGTTACCTTGGTATTCCTCTGATTTACCTCATGTTTGGAGATGAAGGAATTCCTTTTGCCGTAACCTACATGGTTGTTATGGCGGTTCTCCACTTTACTCTGGGGATAGTTGTTCTTCAGCGGGAGAATTTAAAAGAAGGACTGTTATCAGTTCTGAAAATTCCTCTCATCTATGCGGTTGTTTTTGCTTTCTTTACAAAAGGGATTTCAATTCCAGAAGGAATTGAGAAGATTCTCAAGCTCACTGGAGATACTACTCTTCCCCTCATGTTGGTTTCAATAGGAATAAGCCTTTCAAGAATAAAACCCTCTGAGATTGAGCTCAGTATCCTGGGAACTGTTGTCAGGTTTACCGGAGGAACACTCACTGCTTTTCTCTTTGCCTCAATTCTCAACTGTCCACCTCTTTTGAAAAAGATATTGGTAGTTCAATCTTCTCTACCTTCAGCCATCCTTAATTATGTTCTTTGCGAGAGATTTAACCGCTCTCCAGAGATAGCAGCGTCAATTATCTTTGTTTCAACACTCCTCTTTCCAGTTTATCTTCTAATTCTGAAGATCTTCATTTGATTTTCTGTTTCCCCTTTTATTTAAAACACGAAAAAAAATCCAGTACTGGTATAATTAGGCTGAATTTTCAACAAGGAGGGATCATGAAGATTGGAACTCCGCTTGCCCGCAATGCTACTAAGATACTTCTCCTTGGAAGTGGAGAACTTGGAAAGGAATTTGCTATTGAGGCTTTGAGACTTGGAATAGAGGTTGTTGCTGTTGATAGCTATCAGTTTGCTCCTGCTCAGCAGGTTGCTCAAAGATATTACGTTATCGATATGAAGGATGGTAAGCAGATAAAGAACATTGATTACAGGGAAAGACCAGATTTCATTGTTCCAGAGATAGAAGCAATAGATACAGATGTTCTTGTGGAGTTAGAAGAGGAGGGATTCAACATTGTTCCTTCTGCTAAAGCTGTGAAGTACACTATGGACAGAATTGGAATCAGAAGACTTGCAGCTGAAGAGCTCGGTTTAAGAACTTCAGCTTACCGTTTTGCTTCGGATATTGAAACCTACAGAAGAGCTGTAAAGGAAATTGGTCTTCCTGTTGTTGTAAAACCTGTTATGAGTTCATCTGGAAAAGGACAGAGCATAGTTAGAAGTGAGGAAGAGATAGATAGGGCTTTCTACTTTGCTCAGGAGAATGCAAGAGGTAAAGGAAACGCTGTTATTATTGAAGAGTTTATAGATTTTGATTTTGAGATTACACTCCTTACCGTCAGGACAAAGAATCAGGGAACTCTTTTCTGCGAGCCAATTGGACACATTCAGGTTGAAGGGGATTATCACGAGAGCTGGCAGCCTCAGCCAATGACAGAAGTTGCTCTTCAAAGGGCAAAAGAGATGGCTAAGGCTGTTACAGATGCTCTTGGAGGGTATGGAATCTTCGGATGTGAGTTCTTTGTGAAGGGAGATGAGGTCTGGTTCAGCGAGGTATCACCACGTCCCCACGATACCGGAATGGTAACAATGATAAGTCAGAATATGAGTGAGTTTGAAATTCACTTGAGAGCAATCCTTGGACTTCCGATGGAAATCAAGCTCCTATCACCTGGAGCATCTTACTGCTTCCATGCTAAGGATTATGGTGTTGCTCCTCTTTACGATGGACTTGTTGAAGCACTTTCCATCCCTGATACTAAGGTAAGAATCTTTGGAAAACCTACAACAAGGCCAAAGAGGAGAATGGGAGTAGCTTTAGCTGTTGCTGATACTATTGAAGATGCAAGGAGAAGAGCAAAAGAAGCGGCAATGAAGATGAAGGTTATTGAGTGATTCGAGTTCTGCCCATATGGGCAGAACTTTTTATTTTTCTCTGATTTTTATTTTGTTTATTTTTCTTTTATCAACGTCTTCAACTATTATTTCCGCTGTTCCGAGATCTATCTTTTCACCTTTCTGTGGAAATCTTCCAAGTTTTGAAAGGATAAATCCAGCAATTGTGGTGTAATCGGAACTCCTTGGTAACGGCTTTTTCAATACTTTGTTTAACTCTTCAATCTCTACAGAGCCTTCAGCCAATATCTCATTTCCTATCTTTGTTATTGAAATCCTTGACCTGTCAAATTCGTCTTCTATTCTTCCAACAATTTCTTCGAGTATGTCTTCAAGGGTAAGAATTCCAAGGGTTGAACCGTACTCATCGACGACAATTGCCATCTGGTCTTTCGACTTTTTGAACTCTTTCAGAGCGTCAAAGATACTCATGTATTCCGGGAATATAAGTATCGGTTTCATAATCTTTTTTACAGGGATATCACCATTCTCAATGGTGAGAAGGTCTGAAATGGAGATGTATCCAACGATATCATCAAACCTCTTTCTGTAAACTGGAAGTTTGGAGAATCCAGATTTTTCAAAAAGGCTCAGGGCACTCTTCAGAGGAGCATTTTCATTTACTGCAACAACATTAAGCAGAGGAACGTATATATCTCCAACCGTTTTTTCTCTCAATCTCAGGATATTTTTCAGGATGTTTCTTTCGGTTTTCTCTAATTTAAATCTTGAAGAGCTTTCAACTAAAAGCTGAAGTTCTTCTTTTGTCACAAATGGATTCTGTTCGGACTCTGCACCAACAAGTTTCGCAAAAGTCTTTGCAAAGCCTGTGACAATGAATGAGATTGGTTTAAACAAGTAGTAGAAGAAGTAGATAGGATAGACAATTTTAAATGCAATTTGGTGAGAGTATTTCTGGAAAAGGCTTTTAGGAATTAGTTCTCCAAAGGTTAGGGTTATTGGGGTAAAAGTTAAGACTGTAGCAATTTCTGGATATGATGCTAAAACTGGAAATACTTTTGTGATATCGTTGAGGATTAAAGTTGCGTAGATAGTTGAGCCTGTTACAGTTGAAAGGTTTGTTCCAATCAGAGTTGTTGTAAGCAGTTTTTCAGGTTCGGAAAGGAGTCTGTTCAGTAAAACAGCTCCTCTATCGCCTTTTTGGAGTCTCTTTTTAAGCTCAACCTTTGGAAGGGAAACAATTGCAATTTCGCTTCCGGAGAAGAATCCTTCAAAGAAAACGCAGAGAAGAATCAGAAAAATCGGTAAGAGCTCCATTACTTTTCTTTCTCCACAATAACGGATGTTATTCTGTTACCATCCATTTCATCGACGAGAAAGGTGTAACCTTTATAGCTGATGGATTCTCCTTTTGAAGGAATCTTTTTCATCAGAGCCATGATGAAACCTGCAACTGTGTCAACTTCCTCTAACGTTTCATCATCCTCGAGGTTGAGGAGCTCCTTCAATTCCTCAATAGGTGTGTTCCCTGAAAGCTTGTATCTACTTTCCGCAATTTTCTCTATTTCTTCAGAGTTTTTCTTCTCGTCTGGAATCTCTCCAACTATTTCACTCAATATATCGTCAAGAGTAACAATTCCGGCTGTGTTTCCGTATTCATCAACCACTATTGCCATGTGTCTTTTGGATCTTTGCATCTCTTCAAGGAGTTTATCGAGGGTGAGGAACTCTGTAACAAAATAAGGTTTATCTATAAATTGACCTACAGGTTTTTCAAGATCTTCTGGTTTGAGTTTTAAAGGAAGAATTTTTCTTGTGTAAAGAATTCCCACGATTTCATCCAGAGATTTGTCGTAAACGGGAATTCGTGAGAACCTGGTCTTTTTTATCTCTTCAATAGCTTCTTTTAAGGGAATATCCTTTTGAATTGCGAAAATTTTGTGCTTTGGGACCATTATCTCCTTTACGTCCATCTCTCCAAGGTCAAGAGTCCTGTCTATTAGTTCCTTCTCCTCCTTTACAATTGTGCCTTCTTTAGCTCCTTCAGAAACTAAAATTAGAAATTCCTCATCTGTAAGAGCTCTGGGTTTGTTGAACAGCTCAATTCCAAACGGTTTCAAAATCAAAGAGGCAAAGCCGACAAGCACAATTCTGAAAGGTGCTATCAGTACGCTAATCAGTTTTATAAACTTCAAAATGAAAAATGCATACTTTTCGCTGTACTTTATTGCAAGTGTTTTTGGCGTTACTTCTCCGAATATGAGAAGAGTTATAACTGTGATTGGTACTGCCAGTGTTGCTCCTAATTCTTCTCCAAGAAGTTTTACAAATAGCGTTGCAGAAGTAGCAGCTATTGCCACATTGACCATTTCGTTACCAACTAAGATTGTTGCAATGAGGTTGGCTGGATTCTGAAGAAAGTGGAGAATCTCTTCAGCCTTTTTGTTCCCTTCTTTTGCGAGTCTTTCCAGTCTTAAAGTATTGAGAGAGAAAAAAGCGGTCTCAGAGGCTGAAAAGAGACCGGAAAGGAAGACGAGAATTGAAAGTATAAAACAGTAGAGCGTTAAACTTTCAGACTCCATTTAGCTTTTTTCCCTATGAAGCATCCTATTAATTATAAAGTTTTGAATAGCTGTAATTATGTTGTTTGTTAACCAGTAAAGAACGAGTCCTGCCGGGAAACCTGCAAACAGGAAGGTAAATACAACAGCCATTATCATGAAGATCTTTTCCTGCTGAGGATTGGTTGTCGGAGTGAGTTTCTGTTGGAGAATCATTGAGGCACCCATGAGGACTGGCATTATGTAGGTTGGGTCGGGCATTGAGAGATCGTTAGCCCAGAGGAAAGAAGCTCCTTTCAGTTCAACAGCATTGAGGAATATTTCATAGAGAGCGAAGAAGACTGGTATCTGGAGGAGCATTGGGAAACATCCACCCATCGGGTTGACACCGGCTTCTCTGTAGAGTTTCATCATCTCTTCGTTGAGTTTTTGTGGGTTATCTTTGTATTTATTCTTTATCTCCTCAAGTTTTGGTGCCAGTTCTTGCATCTTTTTCATTGACTCAAAGCTTTTGTGAGTCAGTGGATGCAGAACAATCTTGATTAATACTGTAAGAATGATGATAACGAGTCCCCAGTTTGGAATGAAGTGATGGAGAAAGAGGAAGAACTTGAGGAATGGCTTTGCGATGAATCCGAATACACCAAAGTCTATAGCTTTATCCATTCCAAGAACTTCAAGCCGCTTTATCTCTTTGGGACCACCAAAGAAAGTGCCATTTCCAATGAATCCTTTTACGACTGTGTGTCCATTGATACTTTCTACAGAGACGACAAACTGGGAATCCTTTATTGCTAAGAGGAAGTATTTGTCCTCTTCTCCTGCCCACTTTACATTGCTAAAATTGATAAAGCCTTTTATTTCCTTGGGATCAAGCCTTTCTATTCCTTCATCTGTCTCTACAACAGGTCCAATATGCCCCATTCTTGAAGAATGGGCTTCATTTACTTTTATATCTGGTCCTACAAGTGTTATCAGGTCTGCATCTTTTAGCTCTGTTTTGATGTCTATTTTGTAGGAATCTGGATAGAATGTCAGTTCTTTGACAAACTTTCTACCATCTTTAAGCTTTCCCTCAAGGTTTAGCGTAACAGGTTTATCCTTTACCACAATGTTCTCTGAGTTAGGAGTGAGTGAAAGGTTTGCTAACTCTTTTGAAAGCTCTTTGTCAACAGCAATGGTCATAAGCGGGAATATTCCCATCTTCTTTGAAAATTCAGATACCAGTTGAGCGTTGTACTTCTTAACAGTCAGAGATAGAAGTTTACCGTTTACAGTTGAAATTTCGGCAGAGTAGAGAGGGGTGTCCACTTTGACAACTTTTCCTATTTCTTTTGATGCTGGAATATCTACCTTTACGACCTGCTCTTGCTTTGGAGTTTCCTTAACTTTCTCTTTTACTTTGTTTTTTCCTAAGAATAGCTGAAAACCAAGAACCAGTATAAATGCAAGTAAAGCAGCTTGAACTATTGAAGCTATCCTGTTCTTTTCCATTTCTCTCTCCTAAGGGTAGTCTATGCCGCCTTTTGAAAAAGGATTACATCTAAGAATTCTGTAAATTGCCTTTATGCTACCTTTTAGAACTCCATACTTTTCAATTGCCATAACTGCATAGCTGGAGCAGGTAGGATAATACCTGCAGCTTGAAGGAAATAATGGAGATATGAATCTCTGATAAAGCTTTATAAATGAAATAGCTGCTGACTTAATCACTTTTCCCTCAGAATTCCTGCTCTTTCTGCTAAATTAAGAAAATCTCTTTCAACGTCCTGATACTTTTTCCCCAGGATTCCTTTTCTTGCTATGAAGATGATATCAACTGGAGCAAGCCTGTGTTTGTTCAATCTGAAAACTTCTCTCATGAGTCGCTTTGCCCTGTTTCTGTCCACAGCTCTCTTTGAAAGCTTCTTTGAGGCTATAAAACCAGCCCTTGGATAACCAATTTCGTTCGGCATGAAATAAAAAGCCACGGTGAAGCCACCGAGGCTCTTTCCAGAGTCAAAAACTCTTTTAAATTCCAATTGTTTTCTAAGCCTTTCATGCTTTTTGAACGTAAAATCTACCTTCTCTTCCACTCGTCACTTACCGTAAGTTTCTTACGTCCCTTCTTTCTTCTCCTTCTGAGGATCTCTCTTCCGCTCTTTGTCTTCATTCTCGCTCTGAAGCCGTGAACTCTTTTACCGTGAAGCCTGCTTGGCTGATATGTTCTCTTTGTTGACAACTGGCACCTCCTTATCGGGCTTAATTGGTATGTGGAATTATAGTCCAGCAGAAGAGTTTGTCAAAGAATGGAAAACAGTTCAACCTTTTCGTTAGTCTTGTCTTTGACAGTCAGGTATTATAGATTACTTATGAAAAGTAGATAATGGGAGAAGTTAGGATATGGGAAGGACGATAAGTTCTCCGAATACTTTTAAAACGTGCTATATAGCTGAAGTTAAAGAAGAATTGGGAATTTTAAAAAGGAGATTGAGAAAAAGAGGTAGGAAAGTAAGGACTCCTGAGAAGTATAAACCTTACATAAGAAAAGCTATTGAACGCTTAGGAGAAAAGGCAACTTATAAGGAGAT
>CAJXJV010000012.1 GCA_913055135.1 uncultured Desulfurobacterium sp.
GTCAAAGCATCAACAGTTCTATCTACTTCCTCTTCGTAGAAGTCGGCAACTTTGGTTAGCATCTCGTCCAAGGTTCCAGCCTCTTCTCCAATTGCTACCATATTAATGAGCATTGGTGGGAAAACTTTGTATCTTGAAAGTGCAACTGAGATACTGATTCCTTTTTCAACCTGTTCTCTAACTCCATCTATGGCTTTTCTCAAAACTTCATTGTTTGCTGTTTCTCCTGCTATTGAAAGTGCATCGAGGATGTTAAGACCACTTGTGATCATTGAAGACAGTGTTCGAGAGAAACTCGCAATGTTAGATTTTAAAATTAGTTCTCCAAAGATTGGAAGGTGAAGAAGGAATGAATCCATCACATATCTTACTTGCTTGATTTTTCGTAATTGAACCAGCATCACAACGGTTACAACAAATCCCAGAACAATCCAGTCAATATAGTTTCTCAAAAAGTTACTTGTGTTGATTATGGATTGTGTAAGAGCTGGAAGTTCACCTCCTAAGTCCTCATAGAGAGTTTTGAACGTGGGAACTACAAAAACGAGAATACCTCCTACTATTATTGTGGTTATCACCAGAACAAAAACGGGATAAAAGAGGGCACTTTTAATTTTTCCTCTAAGTTTTTCAATTTTTTCAAGGTAGTCCGATAGTCTTTTAAGAGTTTCTTCCAGTGTACCCGACTCTTCTGCTGCTTTTATCATACTAATATAAAAATTTCCGAAGGTATTTCTATATTTTGAAAGGGCAGTTGAAAACCTTCCACCTTCTTCAATATGGGAAGCTATATTTTCAGAAATTTGCTTAAGTCTTTTATTCGAAATCTGTTCTTTCATAACCTTAAGGGCTGTAACAATGGGAATACCTGCATGTACCATAGCATACAATTGTCGAGTAAATAC
Source organism: uncultured Desulfurobacterium sp. (assembly GCA_913055135.1). Lineage (GTDB taxonomy): Bacteria > Aquificota > Aquificia > Desulfurobacteriales > Desulfurobacteriaceae > Desulfurobacterium. The sequence continues at coordinate 906 of CAJXJV010000012.1, forward strand.
AAGAATGTCTTTTAGGGTTACTCTATCAAGGAAAGAGAAGTCTAATTCAGTTTTGAAAAATGACTTATCTTCTTTAAGCTTTTCTATGCGAACTATTCCTCTGGAGAAAAGAAGCTCCCTTGCCAGTTCTTCATTGTCTGCTTCTATCTTTCCTTTTCTCCTTCTGTCAAGAACGTCTCTGCCAACGTATGTGTATATTGCCATCGCTATCTTTTAGAATAGGCTTTGATAAGTGATTCAAGTTCCCTTACATCTGGAGAAACCTTTTTAGCTTCTTCAAGAGTTATAAGACCTTCAATGTATAACTTTGCGAGTGATTGATTCATAGTTATCATTCCTGTGGCAGCCTGTCCCGTTTGCATTAACGAGTATATTTGATGAAGTTTGTTTTCCCTTATGAGATTTCTTATAGCGGGAGTGGGAATAAAGACTTCAACAGCGGCGACCCGTCCCTTTCCATCCTTTCTTCTCAGAAGTTTTTGAGCAATAGCACCGACCAGAACAAAGGATAACTGGATTCTGGCTTGAACTTGTTTTTCTGGGGGAAAGGCATCTATTATACGGTTAATTGTTTCTATAGTTGAGTTTGTATGCAGGGTAGAGAATACAAGGTGTCCAGTTTCAGCTGCAGTGAGAGCAGCTTCAATTGTTTCAGGATCTCTCATCTCACCGACCAGAATAACGTCTGGATCCTCACGAAGAGCAGCTCTTAAGGCATTTGCAAAGGATTTTGTATCTACTCCTAATTCTCTTTGAGTTACAAGAGACTTCTTGTGCTCATAGATAAATTCTATGGGATCTTCTATTGTTATAATGTGGTATGGATAGGTTTCATTAATGATATTTATCAAAGAAGCAAGGGTTGTTGATTTACCTGAACCTGTAGGACCTGTAACAAGTACAAGTCCTTTATCTTTATGGGCAAAATTTTCTACTACTGGTGGTAGTCCAAGTTCTGAAAATTTTGGAACTTTGTAAGGGATCAAACGGAAGGCAGCGGCTAAGGTTGTCCTTTGATAATAAGCATTACCTCTGAATCTTGCAAGTCCCTTTATTCCAAAAGAGAAATCCAGCTCAAGATCTTCTTCTAACCTTTTCTTTTGAAAATCGGTTAGGACACTGTATATGAGTTGTTTGGTGTCTGCTGGAGAAAGAACGCCATAACCTTCGGCGGGAATTAGTTTTCCATTAATTCTCAATCTTGGAGGACTTCCGGGTGCAATATGAAGGTCTGACGCTTTACGTTCAACAACTTCCTTTAAAAGATCAATAATATTTACTGTCATACTTCCTTTTCATGGTCTAGTATTCTGTACAAAATGCTTTGTCGTCATTCTGAGCCTGCTTTAGCAGGTGAAGATTAAAAATTATAACAAGAACAGTTTTAGAAAGAGAAAACCTATAACAATTCTGTAAATTCCAAACGGAATGAATGTGTGGGTCTTTATAAAGTTTAAAAGCCATTTAACTGAGATGTAGGCAGATATAAGAGCTGTAACAAAGCCAATAACTAAGACAATACCACCTTCTGGGGTAAATTCTTTAAAGTTCTTAACCATTTCAAAACCTGTTGCAGCAAACATTGTTGGAATGGCTAAGAGGAAGGAGAATTCTGTTGCAGCTACTCTTTTCATTCCAAGGAGAAGACCACCTATGATGGTGGCTCCGGAACGGGATGTTCCCGGAACCATTGCAAGGGATTGGAAAATTCCAATCATTGCAGCCTTTAGATAACTTATCTTTTCGGGTTCAGAGATGTGATGTTCTTTCTCTTTATATAGGAGCTCGATTGCAATGAAAACCATTCCCCAGAAAATGAGAGCAACGCTAACGACAAAGGGATTAAACAGCTTTTCAACGTAGTGATGTAACGCAAGTCCTATTATCCCCGTGGGAATGAAAGCCACGATTAACTTTTTCCACAGTTCGAGGTTATGTGTGAGCTTTTCTCTGTAGATGGAGACCACTGCTAAGATAGCTCCAAGCTGAATAGCAATTTCAAAAGTTTTTTCAAAGGAGTTTTGTTTCAATCCTAAAAGGTAAGAGACTAAAATCATGTGTCCCGTTGAAGAGATGGGAAGGAATTCGGTAACTCCTTCAACTATCCCCAGTATGATGGAATCCAGTATGTTCATTCTGTTCTCCTTAGATGGTCAAATCCGATTTTCCGAACCTTTTTTCCATCGACGAAAACGCCGCTTCCTTCAGAGACAACTCCTATGACCTTAAATCCAGTCTTTTCTACACTATCAAGCAGATTTTCAGGAAAGGTAATTATGAGTTCGTAATCCTCTCCACCAAACAGGGCATATTGAAGAGCCTTTTCCCGGCTACCTGCGTAGGAGATAAGCTTTTCGGAAATAGGGATTCTATCACTGAAAATCTCTATTTTCACCCTTGAGCTCTCAGAAATCGTATAGAGGTTAAATATGAGTCCATCGCTAACATCTGTTCCACACTGAACGCCAAGGCTTAAAGCTTCTCTACCTTCTTCTACTCTTGCAGATGGATTGAGAAATCTTTCAATCAGGTAATTGTCAATCGGTCTGTTTTCCAGAAGAATCTCAAGTCCAGCCCTGCTATCTCCAAAAGTTCCTGTTACTGCAACCAGATCCTTAGGTTTTGCTGAAGATCTTAACATGTAGCCTTTGCTCTTTCCTGTAAGTGTTGAATCAAAAAATTCCGTTTCTGAAGCTACCGTATCTCCCCCAATAATTGATACGTTGTAATCCTTACAAGCATCTGAAAGACCATCATAAAGCGATTCCAATAATCTCTCCTCCGATTGATTGGATACTCCTAAGTTAACTATTGCAAATTCGGGAGCTCCTCCCATAGATGCGATGTCACTCACAGAGATTGATAAAAGCTTCCTTCCTAAGTAATAGTAAAGTTCCGGGAATTTGTTTATCCACTCTCTTTTGTAATGGGAGTTCTCAACAAGAGCATCCGAAGTAATAATCTGATAAGAGCCGTTTAACTTTACAACAGCAGCGTCATCACCGATTCCTACTACAACTTTTTCAGAAGGGCAGGAAAGTTTTTTTGTCAACTTGCTTATAAGTTCAAATTCACCTAATTTCATCAGCCTTTACAACCTTCAGGTAGCAGGTATTGTTGAACTTTTTCACAACTCCTTTAAACAGAAACTCTTTTCCTCTGTCTATCAGTGGATTGAGCCCTCCTGTTCCTCTCAGGTATATGCAACCTGTGGAGTCAACTATACAGGAGTCTGACCTTGTGATTCCAGGATTGTTACACTCTGCTGAACAATTCCATCCCATGTATTTTGCTCTTATACAACCTCTTTACCGGTGAGCCTATTGCAGTTCTTCTTTATATTACCGATCGTTTCGAGCCTGAAACGGGCTTCTCCGTTCAATGTAACAGATGAGCAGGAAGAGAAGAAGAGAACAATTAGAGTAAGATTCAGCAATTTCCTTAAAAGTTTCATCTTCACTCCGTTAGAGTATAGTATTTTTTCAGGAACTCGTCCCATTCCGTATCTGTAAACGGATTGTAGTAACCATTAACAATTTCTCCGTTAAATTCGCAGGTTTGAGGGTAAGCCACATAGTAACATTCATCTATATTGCTTTCGCTAATTGGGAAGTAGATAGAAATTCCGTTCAGGTTTCCTTTCCTGAACTTGTAGAGACTGTCTATTTTAAGTTTTATGTTTACTGCACTGTCGTAGGAAAAATTGCTCAAAAAGGAGTAAAGGTCAACGTAGTTTCCACCTTCCCAATCCGGAACTTCCTCAGAGTTTTCTCTTGCACTCTTAAAGTTTTCGTAACTGGTACTATCCAGATAGCTGACGAACTGATTGAGATTGTCAACTATGTATTCAATATCGCTACTTTTAAAAAGGGTTAGAGTTAGATCGGAATTATAAGATTCATACTCTTCTCTGAAGGAATCAACAATCATCTTTCCAAATTCTTCAGGAGAAGCTGAAGGATTTGAGGAGAGCTTTCCAAAAACTCTTTCGTAATTCCAGCCGTTTGCCGGTTCTTCTGCTTCCGAAGCAACAAAAAAGTCGGCGTAGTCCTTTATATCGTAGAGTGGTTCAACCATTCCCATCAAACATTCATCAAAACCGATAAGGTTAATTTCATAGTTGTTATCTTTCAGATAGTTTAAAGCGTTTCTTACTTCAAACATAAAAAGTGTATCACCATCCGTTTCATCAATTGCTGAAAACCTTGTTTGATAGTTTACAGACCTCCAGCCGTCTCCGTGATCCCAGAAGATTAGAGCTCTCTTAGGAGCCGGATATTTATCCATATATTCTTTAACAAATTTGACCAGCGTTTCTGGATCTCCCATGTTGGGTTCTTCAACCTCTTCCACTTTTCTTAACTTTCCATTGCCGTCGGTCTCGTATATTTCCCCTGTTGAATTTCCATAGTAGTCAACAAGGGCAACAACCTTTACCTGAGGTGGGAAGAAAACTTTTTCCATCTCGGAAAGGTCAAAAGAGACGTAAGAGTTTTCTCTTGTACTGCCAAGAGAATTATCGCCATCCATATAAATAAGAACGAGCCACTGGCGGTAGTTAACAGGAGTACAGGTTGAGTCTTTGCAAAGTTCAACAGTCGAGTTTGATGGATAAATTTCTACCTGGTAGGTATTTCCATCTTTGAAAAAATCTATTTCTACTGTATTGCCGGATTTTATGTAATCTTCTATTGAATCAGTTAGAGGAGTAGAGATATATACACCGGTAAGGTCAACTACAGCTTCTGTTTCATCTGTATCATTGCCAAAAGCGTGGATAAGCTTTGCAAGGATGTCTCCAACAGTTTCATTTCCTTCCGCCATCTTAAAAGGAGTTATGATCTCTCCGTTTTCCTTAAGTGTGTAGTCTGCAAGCAGAATGTTATCTACGTAAAAGTTTAAGGCAGGAAAGGGAGCAGGCGATTCAAGGTAAAAGTTCCCATCCTTGTCCGTCAGACTGCAGGTATCAGAGTTCTTTATACATACTTTTAAACCCTTTACACTGCTTGCAACAACCTTTCCGCTTATAGTTATATTTTCACTACCTCCGCCTCCACCGCAGGAGAAAAGAAATGAAGACAAAATAGCAACAACAAGCGAAAGCTTTCTCAAAGCAAACCTCCTGAATCAAAGTTGACAACTGCACGCTTTTACTTTTTATAAGTTTTTCAATCTCCAGATTTTTAATCCCAAATTCTATCACTCCTTCTTTTGAACCGTATCTAAAGACAGTAATTCCTTTTAATTTTAACCGGTAGCCAGGCCAGAAAACTTTCTTAACGTCTTCGACTGTAGCATTGTACGGTAGGTTTACAGTCTTTGAAACAGAGTTGTCAACGTGCTTCTGGAAAGCTGCCTGCATCTTAACGTGCCACTCCGGAGGTATATCAAGAGCTGTTATGAAAATCCTTTTTACATCTTCTGGAATTCCATGAATTTTCTGAATACTTCCTGTTTTCAGAATCCTTCTTAGCTGTTCTTCCGAGAGTGTGTTCTTAGTGTACTTGAGGAAAAATGGATCTATCTGAACGGCTGCTCTGCCCTCTAAAATTCTCTTTACATAGGCTATGGCAAAGAGAGGTTCTATGCCCGGGGTTGTGCCTGCAATCATGCTTATTGTTCCAGTAGGAGCGATGCTTGTTCTTGTGGCATTTCTGACCTTTTTTCCTTTGTAGATACTCTTTTCTATGTTGGGAAAACTGCCCTTTTCCTCTGCAAGCTTAACGGAAGTTTCAAAAGCTTTTTTGTTTATAAAGGACATAATTTTTTCTGCAAGTTCTAAAGCTTCATTACTGTCGTAAGGGATTTTCATGTTTATTAAGAGCTCGGCAAATCCCATTACTCCGAGACCTATTTTTCTGTTACCTTTTGCCATGAGTTCTATCTCTTTCACTGGATACCTGTTAACATCTATTACATTGTCAAGGAATCTGACGCCAATTTCTACCAGTTCTTCAAGTTTTTTCCAGTCTATTTGTCCATTCTTTACCACTTTTGCAAGGTTTATTGAACCCAAGTTACACTCCTCGTAAGGAAGAAGAGGAACTTCTCCACAGGGGTTTGTTGCCTCTATTTTTCCAAGGTCTGGAGTTGGATTTTTCCTGTTTATCTCATCTATGTAGAGAATTCCGGGGTCTCCTGAATCCCAGGCAGATTCTGCTATAAGGTCAAACAGATCTCTTGCTTTAACTCTTTTCCAGATTTCACCGTTTCTTGGGTTTTTAAGCTCTATCGCTCCATTACTTTTTACTTTTTCAAAGAACTCGTCTGTTGCTGCAACAGATATGTTAAAGTTCTGAAAGCTTTTCTTGTCCCTTTTACAGGTTATAAACTTTTCAACATCAGGGTGGTATATAGAGAGAACCCCCATGTTTGCTCCACGCCTTTTCCCTCCCTGCTTTATCGATTCTGTTGCACAGTCAAAAACCCTCATGAATGAAACGGGACCAGAGGCTATACCGTTTGTCAATTTGACAATATCTCCCTCTGGTCTCAGATGAGAAAAGGAAAAACCTGTTCCTCCACCGCTTTTCTGGATTATTGCCATTAACTTGACAGAATTAAAGATTTCCTCAACTGAGTCTTCAACAGGTAGAACAAAGCAGGCAGCAAGCTGACCGAGCTCCGTTCCGGCATTCATCAACGTTGGAGAATTTGGAAGAAATTCAAGGTTTTTCATTGCAGTGTAGAACTTCTCCTCCCACTTCTCTGCAAATTGGGGAGGGTGATAGAGGAGCTCTCCCATTGAAACCGCCTTTGCAACCCGCCTGAACATTTCATCGGGGGTTTCCCCTGGTCTCAGATATCTTGCTTTCAGTATTTCAAGTGCTGTTTCAGAGAGCATTTCTCTCCTTAGATCTGGTTTAAAAGCTTCTCCAGATCTCCTGGCTTTTCAACATTTATGACTTTCAGATTTCTATCAATTCTTCTTATGAGTCCTTTCAGAACATTCTTTGGACCAATTTCGTAGAAAGTGTCAATATCCATTTCCTTCATCTTTAAAACGTCCTCAACCCATCTAACTGGAGAGAACATCTGTCTGTAAAAGGAGTCCTTTATCTCTTCTGGATTTTTTATGAGCTTAACGTCGGCGTTGTTGATAATTGGAACTTCAGCCTCTTTGAACGTAATCTCTTCCATCAGGACTTTTAGCTTTTCTGCAGCAGGTTTCATGAGCTCTGAGTGAAAGGGAGCTGAAACTGCAAGCCTTACAATTCTTTTTGCACCGGCTTCTTTGAGTTTTTCCTCAGCTTCTTCAAGGGCTTTAATCTCCCCGGAAATTACCGTTTGCTCAGGGCTGTTGTAGTTTGCCACCTGAATAAATCCAGATTCAACAGTTTTTAGAATTTCTTCTATTTTCTCAGAAGGAAGTCCTATTACTGCTGTCATTCCACCAACACCGGGCGGGACAGCTTCCTGCATAAACTCTCCTCTCTTCCTTACAAGGAGAGCTCCATCGTGAACAGAAAATACCTTAGCTGCACCGGCAGCGGAAAACTCACCGAGGGAGTGACCTGCAACTACAACCGGTTTTTTGTCAAAGCCAGCTTTCTCAAGGACTTTTAAGACTGCCATGCTGACAGTGAATATTGCTGGTTGTGCATTGTATGTAAGGGTTAGCTCTTCTTCTGGAGCTTCAAAACAAAGCTTTGCTATGTCAACCTTTGCGCCTTCAGAAGCTTCTTCAAATACCTCTCTTGCCTCCGGGAAAGCGTCAAAAAGCTCTTTTCCCATTCCACTGTACTGAGAACCCTGACCAGGAAAGATAAATGCAACTGCCATTTTCAGCCTCCTTGAGTGATTACAAGATTGTTCATCTTCTTCTCTCTGAGAATGCTATAGCTGTGATAATAGCATAAAATTCGAAAAATCACGTTCGAAACTTTTGGTATCATTGCTTTTAAGCTATTAGGAGGTGAGATGAAAGCCTATACTGAGTATTTGACGTTCAATACCAAAAAGAGAAGGGAGCTCATCAGAATAACAGATACTGTAAAAGAAGCTGTCAAAAAGTCCGGTGTTAAAGAGGGTCTTTGTCTTGTTTCTGCGATGCATCTGACAGCAGCGGTCATTATTCAGGACGATGAGGAAGGGCTCCACGAAGATATCTGGGAGTGGCTTGAAAGAATAGCTCCGTTTAAACCTGACTATAAACATCATAGAACTGGTGAGGATAACGGGGATGCTCACCTTAAAAACCTTCTGGTTCACCTTCAGGTGGTTCTTCCGATAACTAACGGTGAGTTAGACCTTGGTCCCTGGCAGGAGATCTTTTATGCGGAGTTTGACGGTCAGAGACCAAAGAGAGTTATTATTAAGATAATTGGAGAATAGATGAAAGAAGCGGTTCTTTTAACTTACATGGGAGCTCCCTCTTCTCTTAAAGAAATTCAGCCTTTCCTCTACCGACTCTTTTCAGATAGGGATCTTATAAACTTTGGAGTTCCAGCTTTTCTTCAAAAACCTTTAGCCTATCTGATTTCTAACTTAAGAGCTCCAAAGGTAAAACCCCAGTACGAGGCAATCGGTGGTGGAAGCCCTCTTGTGAAATATACGCAGGAACAGGCTGAGCTAATTGAGGAAAAGACAGGACTTAAGACTTTTGTTGGAATGCTTTACTCGGAACCTCTACTTGAAAGAGTTTCTATGGAAATTGAGAAGTACAGTCCAGATAAGCTCTATGTTCTTACACTCTATCCCCAGTACTCAGCTGCAACTGCTGGAGCTTGCTTCAGAGATGTTGAAAAGTTCTTGGGAGGAAAAGTTAACTACACTTCTGTCAAATCCTGGTGCAGAAATCCTCTCTACATAAAGTGGATTCAGAATTCAATCGAAAGAGAACTTAAAGACCTAAAAGATCCTCTGATACTCTTTTCAGCCCACAGCCTTCCAAAGTACTTTGTTGAGCAGGGGGATATCTACGTAAGGGAGATTGAAGACACGGCAAAATCTGTGATGGAAAGGTTCCCGGACGTTCCATACAGGATTTCCTATCAGAGTAAAGTTGGTCCAATAGAGTGGCTTGAGCCATCAACTGAGGATGTTTTGAAAGAGCTCTCGGAAGAGGGAAAGAAAGAAGTCATTATTTTCCCGATAAGCTTTGTTTCAGAGCACATTGAAACCCTTTTTGAGCTTGACATTGAATATGGAGAGATTGCACGGGAACTTGGACTGGACTACAGGAGAGTGAAGCTTGACCACAAAAGCCCTCTTCTGATAGATGCAATTGTTTCTGAGATAGAGAAATTGAGACAATAAATTGGATATCAGAAACTATGTTCATGGGAGGATTTGTGAAAGTTGCTGTTATAGGAGCTGGAGTTTCTGGACTTTCAGTTGCTTTTTACCTGAAAAGAGGTGGAGCTGAAGTTAAAGTCTTTGAAAGGGAAGAAACTCCTGGCGGTAAGATGAAAACGCTCCATGAGGATGGTTACATAATAGAAACGGGACCAAATGGCTTTCTTGATGGAAAACCCTACACTCTAAACCTTGTGAAAGAGCTCGGAATTGAGAGCAAGCTCTACAGGAGCTCTGACAGAGCAAGGAAGAGGTTCATATACACAAACGGAAGACTTGTAAGGCTTCCCGAAAATCCGATAGCTTTTCTCGGTTCTTATTTACTTTCGTGGAAAGGAAAACTGAGGCTTATCGGAGAGTTTCTTGTCCCGCCGAAAAAAGATGATAAGGATGAAAGTCTCTCAGAATTTGCAAGGCGGAGAATTGGAGTGGAGGCTCTTGAAAAGCTTCTTGACCCGATGGTTGCGGGGATTTTTGCCGGAGACCCTGACAGACTCAGCCTCAAAGCTGCCTTTCCAGCTATCTATTACCTTGAGAGACAGTATGGAGGTCTTATAAAGGGTCTTATAGCGAAGATGAAGGAGGCAAAGAAGAGCGGGAAAAAGTCAAGCGGTCCAGCAGGTCCCGGAGGGGTTCTCACTTCCTTTAAAGGCGGAGTAAAAGATTTGATTGATTCTCTGAGTGAATTCCTGCAGGATTCTATTGAAACAGGGGTGGAAATCCTGAGTCTTGATAGAATGGAGGAAGGCTGGAAGATAAAGTATAAGAAAGGGAATAAAGTCTATGAAAAAACTTTTGAAGCTGTTGTCCTTTCAACTCCGGCTTATGTAACTGCTGAATTCCTAAAAGATCTGGATCCAGAGCTCTCTAATTTGCTTTCAGAGATAGAGTACTCTCCGATTTCCGTTGTTGCTCTTGGATTTGAAAAGAGAGGACTTGGGCACGACCTTGATGGTTTCGGTTTCCTTATTCCAAGGAGTGAAAAGAGAAAGATCCTTGGAGTTCTCTGGGACAGCTCGGTTTTTCCAAATAGAGCTCCAGAAGGAAAAGCCCTGATAAGAGTCATGATAGGTGGTGCAAGACAGCCTGAACTTGCACTCCTGCCGGATGAGGAGCTTATAGATATTGCCCTCGAAGAGCTCAAAAGAATAATGAAAATCCGCCACTATCCGGAAAAGATAAAGGTCTTCAAGCACAAAAAGGGTATTCCTCACTATACAGTTGGACATGCTGAGAGGGTGGAAAGAATATTTAAACTAAGTGGTAAATATCCAGGTCTTTATCTTTGCAACAACGCCTACACTGGAGTTGGAGTCAACGACTGCACAAAAGCTGCCGAAGAGGTGGCTAAGGAGATTCTAAATGGCTAAGGTTAGATTGAGTGACCGTGAAGTTTCAGCTATTAAAGAAACAGCAAAAGATGTTTTTGGAGAAGGAACTAAGGTTATTCTTTTTGGTAGCAGAGCGGATCTTTCAAGAAAAGGAGGAGATATAGACCTTTATATTATTCCGGCAGACAAAGAGGATCCTTTTGAGAAAAAGTTAAAGTTTCTTGTTAAACTGAAACAGAAAATCGGAGATAGAAAGATAGACGTTGTGATTCAGAGAGATCCTGAAAGGGATATAGAAAAAGTCGCCATGCTGACCGGAGTTGAACTATGACCAATGAAGCTATCAGGCAGAAGTACAACAAGCTTCATTCAGAAATTCAAAAGCATCTGTTCCGATTGAAACAGGCATTTGAGAAGTTAGAAACTCTAAGAGGGCTTCCAATTACTGCTATGGACGTTGCTGACCTTCTTAATAGAGAAGAAGGAATAATGCTTTTAGACCAGATAGCCTACAGATTCTCAAAACTTCAGGATTCTCTTGGAAGGTTACTTAGAGCCTATCTTACACTAAAAGGTGAAAATGTAGAGCATCTTCCAATTATAGATGTAATTAACCTTCTCGAAAAATTTGGTTTTGAAATTACTCCTGAAAAGTGGTTTGAACTTCGAGAAATTCGGAATTCAATAGCCCATGAGTATGAAGATGAATATGAAAAAATAGCCTGGACATTAAATAAAATCTACTCAGAACTTCCATTCCTGGAGAAACTCTTTAATGAGCTTCAGCTTTGAGTTTCCAGAAACAAAAGGAACTTACTGCATTCTTTTTGAAATAGACACTCTTTCGTTCAAAGTTAAAAGCGGTAAGCGGTTTTCACTCAAAAAAGGAGTTTATGTTTATGTCGGTTCAGCTTTTGGGAGTGGTGGCTTAAGGAAAAGAATTTCAAGACATCTCAAAAAGGAAAAGAAAAAGCACTGGCATTTAGATTTCATTTCAACGGACAGTTCTTTTAAAGTTCTGGAGCTCTGGATTATCGAAGATAAAAAAGTTGAATGTTCTTTAGCCAATTCAATATCTGAGACAGAAAAGCCTGTTATCGGTTTTGGTTCAACCGATTGTAACTGTCCATCTCACCTGTTTATAGTTAGTGAAGTTGAAAAATTAAGAAAACGGCTCCTTGAAGAATTCAATGTTAAAATTTTCGAAATCTGACAGGTGGAGAAGAAGATGGAAGTTAAAGAGGTTTTAAATAAACTCGTTGAAAAGCAAAATCTTTCTTTTGAAGAGACAAGAGATCTTTTCACTCAGATAATGGATGGAAAATTAACAGATGTTCAGATAGCCGGAATCTTAGTTGCTCTCAGGTCAAAGGGAGAGACAGCAAACGAGATAGCAGGTGCAACTTCTGTAATGAGAGAGAAGAGCCTGAAAGTTCCGCTTTCCGAAGAGATAAGGGAGAGAATAGTTGATACCTGTGGAACCGGTGGAGATTTGAAAGGAACCTTTAACATATCTACGACCGTTGCTCTTGTTGTTGCTGCCTGCGGTGTTCCTGTTGCAAAGCATGGAAACAGGTCTGTCTCAAGCAAGTGCGGAAGTGCAGATATCTTAGAAGCTTTTGGTGTGAAGATAGATCTGACGCCGGAGCAGGTTGCAAAGTGTATAGAAGAGACAAACTTTGGATTTATGTTTGCTCCAAAGTTTCATCCTGCAATGGCTTCTGTTGTAAGACCGAGAAAAGAGCTTGGAATTAGAACGGTTTTTAATCTCCTTGGTCCAATGACAAATCCGGCTGGAGCTAAAAGACAGCTCATGGGAGTCTTTGCAGACTACCTGACTGAAAAACTGAGTGAAGTTCTCTTGAAGCTTGGAACTAAGAAAGCCTTTATCGTTCATGGAAAAGATGGAACAGACGAGATAACCATCTGCGACATGACAAAGATTACAGAAATCTCAAACGGTGATGTAAAGAGCTATGTAATCTCTCCAGAGGATTTTGGAATCAGGCGAGCCTCTTTTGATGAAATAAAGGGTTGCGAAACCTTAGAAGAGAACAGGGAAATTGTCAGAAGAGTTCTGACAGGAGAAGAGAAAGGAGCAAAGAGAAACGTTGTTCTCCTCAATGCTGCCTTTGCACTCCTTGCAGCAGAGAAAGTGAGCTCTGTGGAAGAGGGTATAGAACTTGCCAGTTCAGTTATAGAGGAAGGAAAGCCTTACGAACTCCTCTGTAAAGTTGTTAAAGTAACAAACAGCTTTTAAACTGCATGGAGATAAAAAATAATGAAACTGAAAGTAACTCTTTCGGCTGAAAATCCGATATTTCTTCCACTACATTACAACTACATACTTCAATCTTTTATTTACAGGAATATGGAAGGGATCTATTCCACCTTTTTACACAATTACGGTTTTCCTTACAGGAAACGTCTTTTCAAGCTTCTTACTTTTTCAAAACTCTACGGAAGAAAAAGAGTTATAAAAGGGGCTAAGAGAATTATCTTCTTCCCGCCGGTTCATTTTTATGTATCCTGCATCTTAGAAGAAATACTTTCTTCTCATGCTAAGGTTTTACTTAAGAAAGAAAAGTTAAAACTTGGAAGAAACGAGGTATCTTTAGAAGGTGTTGAGGTAATTACAGAAAAAGTAGAAGGAGACAGGGCTGTTTTAAAAACACTTTCTCCAGTAACCATTCATAGCACGGACGAAAACAAAAAGACCATTTATTACAATCCTGAACAGGAGAAGTTTTATAGATTACTGGAAGAAAACCTGAGGAAAAAGTGCAGGATAGCTGGAATCAGAGAAGGACTTGAAGATATAGAAATCTCTCCGGCTGAGGATGCCTTTTTTAAAAAGGCAGTTGTTCTTTACAAAAACAATTTTGTAATAGAAGGATGGAAGGGAAAATTCTTGATTAAAGCAGATCCGAAGATAATAGAAATTGCTCTAAAAGCGGGGCTTGGAGACAGAAACAGTCAGGGTTTTGGAATGGTAGCAATTGACGGAAGATGATTATTAGTTGATTTCTGGAATCGCAAGTATAGCCAGCTATTTATACCAATACCAAATTAAAATTCCCCCTTCGTAACTTTGTATTACCCATAAGTGTGCCAGAGTATTGTGGTACAATATTTTTAGATTCTCCCCTTCGTAAGGGGAGT
>CAJXJV010000013.1 GCA_913055135.1 uncultured Desulfurobacterium sp.
TTATCTATCTCAATGGCTATAAGTTCTTTTGGATTTCTTTTAAGTATCTTCTCAGTTAGAGCTCCTCCACCTGGTCCTATTTCAATTACTCTGTCTTCAGAAGTGATATCTCCAAAGTCAACGATCTTTCTAACTATGTTCTTATCCCTCAAGAAATGTTGTCCTAGTGATTTTTTAAGCCTCATTCCACAACTTCCACTTTCACTTTTATCGATTTAAACCGTGCAGTTCTAACAAGTTCATCCGATTCATTACCAAAAAGGAGGTTAACCTTACTCTTAGAACGATGGAAAGTTACAAAAAGCGTTCCTTTCTTTATATGGCGATTGAATTCAAGAGGTAAAGATTCAGTTTCCCCATACTCTGATTTCAGTCTAACCCTCTTTGCATTCTTCAATTTCTCTCTATCTTCTTCGCTGGCATAGACGACGTCTTCCTTAAAGAGTTTAAACTTATTGAGTGTTTTGCAGTTCCCGGTCTGAGCGCTGTTGTTGTAGTGAACAAGAATCCTTCCAGTTGTGAGATAGAAGTCCGAGAATTTTCCTTTTTCAAGGAGTTCTTTTACCATTCCTCTCGGTTTAAACTGGTTGTATCTGAAGTGTCCTTTTCCATCCGGGGTTGAAAACCTTTCGGTGTGAAGAATTTCTGTCCCCTTACCATCTTTAACAGGCCATTGGGGAGAATGGAGAAAGTTTTCTCTTAAAATCTCATAGGTCGCTCCCGAAAATCTTTTTGGTGCTGCTTCTCTGACCTCGTTCCAGACATCCTCTGAATTTGAATAGTTAAATTCTGCTCCCATTCTATTTGCTATTTCTGAGATCACCTCCCAGTCGTCCGGTAGATCTGACCCAAAGATCGGTTGACTGAGATGAAGCCTCCTTTCAGCATTTATATAAACCCCTGTCTTCTCGTAACAACTTTTTACCCCAAAGACAACATCTGCGAACTTAACAACTTCGCAGGGAAAGAGTTCATTGACAACCAAAAACTCAAGGTTTTCAAGAGCTGAAAGGATCTTTCTCTGGTTAGCGTGAACGTGGGCAATATCTTCCCCCATCACAAAAAGTGCCTTTATCCTTCCATCGAAGATAGCATCGATGATGTCTGGAGTCATTAGTCCTATCTCATCCGATTTCCTGTAATCAGGCAAGTAGTAAGGAAGCATACCCATATCACAGGCACCCTGAACGTTGTTCTGCCCCCGGAGAGGCATCAGACCTGTTCCCTTCTTCCCGACATTTCCCGTCAGAAGTGCAAGGTTTGCAATTGCCATAACGGCATAACTACCATCAATATGTTCAGTTACTCCAAGCCCCCAGAGAAAGATTGTCTTCTTTGTGGCTATTTCTCTTGCAAGTTCTCTGATTCTTTCTGATAAGCCTTCGTAACCAGGTAGTCTTCTGAATATTTCAGGATCAGAAAATTCATCGGCAAGAATGGACTTTCTATACTCTTCAAAGCCTGCGGTTCTCTGCTCTATAAAATCTCTATCGTAAAGCTCCTCTTCCAGAATCACTCTGGCGATTGCATTCAGAACCAGAAGGTTCGATTCGAAGGGAATCAACAGTTTATGCTGGGCAAATTTAAAGAGCCCAATCTCTCTAACATCAATAACTGCTAACTTTCCACCCTTCCTCACTTTTTCAATAATTCTGTGGCTCACTATAGGGTGGGCTTCTGTTGTGTTTGAACCTACTACAACAATAAGTTCAGCATTGTAAATCTCATCAAAAGGTGCAGAGGCTGCTCCTTCTCCAACAGTTTCAACAAGTCCTCTGAGACTTGGCGCATGACAGATCCTTGCACAATTATCAACATGAGGAGAACCCATAACTTCCCTTGCAAACTTCTGGAAGACATAGGCACTTTCGCAACTTGTTCTTGCTCCTCCTATAGCAGCAAAAGCCTTTCCGCCATACTTCTCTTTTATCTCGATTAACTTTTTCGCAACAACATCGTAAGCCAGAGAATATGGAACTTTCACAAAATTTTCATCATAAGTTTCAAAATCATCCACATTTAAACCAGCTTCTATTAGAAAGGATTTCCTTACAAGCGCTCCTTTTATCCTCTTTGGACTGGTTAAAAACTCATGACCAAAGTTTCCCTTGATACAGAGCTTCCCTTTACTTACAATACCCTTTTTTATAGGAACAGCCTTAACTGGAAAAGAACCATCTGTTTCAAATCCAAGTTCACATCCAACACCACAGTAGGTACAGACCGTTTTCTTCAGCACAAAAGACCTCCTGAGTTTCGTGCGAGGTAATTTTACCTGAGAGAAAAAGATTAAATCTCCCTAATGATAGAAAATTCTATACTTGACAGTTTGTAATCTTTGAATAAATTTACTATCCCCCCTCCTCCCGGTTCCCATGGTACCCTCCCGGCCGGCGTAAGCCGGCTTACCCTTTTATTATCTCAAGAACCCCTGAAAACAGGGAATTAATTCAAAAAGATCTTCTGATATATCTATATTTTCTCTAAACTCTTTTACTATGTAGGTACTTGAAGTTCCGTCTAACTGAACCGTTTTGAAAGCTTTCAGCTTGCAGTTCTTACCTATAAATAGAACAATCTTTTCAAAGATTGAATCCTTATACTTTGGTTTGAGTTCAAGCACTTCTATTTTTCCATCTTTTTCATCGTTCAAAACTTCAAAAAGTTCATCAAACCTGTCCGGACTATCGAGAATCTGAAAAAGAGGAAAGAGTTCACTCTTTGAGTCAAGTTCTGCCACCTGACACTGCTTATCCGATGGGAAAACGGTTTCTATGAACTTTCCATCTGAAACAACAAAAATATCGCCTCCTCTTGTATACTCCCAGCGAAATTTAGATGGCTTTTTATAGTAGATAACACCACCATACAGGTCAACTTCATCTCCTGCCATAGGAATCTTCGTCTCCTGGGAAAAGACAAGCTTTAACGTTTTAACAGACTTCAGTTTTTCCAGAAAACAGTTTACATTTCCATAAGCAGAAGTTGTAAGAAACAGAACAAAAAACCAGATAGATAAAATCTTCTTCATACTGCTCTCCTTTTCTCCAAGGCATAATTTATTACCTGGCAGCATTTAAACAGATCCTGGGAGAAAAGATGAGAATAATCGGTGGAAAGTACAAAGGAAAAAGGATAAAGTCTCTTCCAAAACGTTCCGACACAAAGATTCTTAGACCTACAACCGACAGAGTCAAGGAGTCTGTTTTTTCAATTCTCAACAATTATCTTGAGGGAGTCAAGTTTCTGGATCTCTTTGCAGGAACGGGAAACGTCGGGATAGAAGCTATCAGTAGAGGAGCTGGTAAAGTTATTTTCGTGGAAAATGACAAACGCTTCTGCAATTTGATAAGAGAAAACCTTAAAAAGCTTGGTGTAGAAAGGGAAAAGTATGAAATAATCTGTGACGACTACACGAGCGCTATAAAGAAGCTTGCAAAAAGAGGAGAGAAGTTTGACTTCATCTATGCAGATCCTCCTTACGAAAAGGGTTACTACACAAGAATTGTAAACATGATAAAGAACTTTGATCTCCTTGATGAAGACGGTCTTCTCATCCTTGAAGAACCAAAGAATACACCTTTTCTCCCAGAAGATGAGAAATGGATTGTTGAGAGAAGAGGTTACGGAACAACCCTTGTTACGTTTATAAACTTTCATCCAGAGAAGGAGTAAAAGATGTTTGAAATCTCAAAAACAATTGAATTCTCTGCCGCCCATTCAGTTTACTCACAGAAGTTAAACAGTAAATGGACAAAGAATACTTATCCAAAGTGCCGAAGACTTCCCGGTCATGGTCATAACTATAAGCTTGTCGTTTACCTTAAATCAAAAGAACTGGATTCTTCCCAGATGGTTACAGACTTTGGACATCTCTCCTGGTTAAAGGAGTTTATAGATGACTGCTTTGACCACAAGCTGATTATTGGAATGGAGGATCCAGCCTTTGAGTTCTTTTTCAGCAAGTTGGGACTTATGGAAGATGGAAATTTTATCCTGCCGAGAATAGATGGCAAAATACCTGAGGTTGAAGTTATTGCTGTTAATAAAGACTATAAGGTAACAAAACTTGATTTTGAAGAGCTAAACCTTTCAGAGATAAAACAGTTCAAGTTCTTAACTTTCCACAAGTTTACGGTGGATTCAACCTCTTTTGAGGCAGATTTCTACCAGAGACTATTTGATGGAATTGCTCTTTTCAACGGTTCTCCCACATCAGAAAACCTTGCAAGATTCTTTTTCCACTTTGTAAACGAAAACATAAAACCTCTTGGAATAGAGTGTTCTAAGGTCTCCATTCACGAAACTCCAACTTCCTGTGCCACATACAGCGGATGATGAGAGAGAAACTTCAGACGGTTCCAGACGCACCAGGGGTTTATTTTTTTAAAGACGGGAAGGGAAGAGTCATCTACGTTGGGAAAGCTCGATCCCTGAAGAATCGTCTCTCTTCTCACCTCAACTGTACAAATCCAAATGAGAAAAGTTACAGAATTGTTAAGAATGCTGCAGATTTTGATTACATAGTTGTGAAAAATGAAAGAGAAGCACTAACCTTGGAAGTAGAGCTCATAAAAAAGCACCTTCCAGGATTCAACGTTCTCCTGAAGGATGACAAGAGTTATCCCCACATTGTAATCACAGATGAAGAATTCCCTACCGTGAAAATTGTCAGAAAGAAAGAGAGTGTAAATGGAAAGCGGTTTGGTCCTTTTATTCCGCCAAAAAACGCCAGAGTTCTAAAAGAGCTAATCCATAAGGTTTTCAGACTGAGAAAGTGTAAAGAGTTAACTAAACGTTCAAAACCCTGTCTTCAGTACTACATAGACCGCTGCACGGCTCCATGCTGTGGCTATGTCTCAAAAAGTGATTACAGAAAGCAGGTTGAAGGAGCTCTCTCTTTTCTCACAGGAAACGTCAAAAACTACATAAACAGGCTCTACAACGAGATAGAAGAAGCAGCCGAAAATTTACAGTTTGAAAGGGCTGCCATCCTCAGAGATCAGCTCATAGCCATAAAGAACATTTACGAGAGAGGCTCTATTTTCTTTGAGGATCACCCTAACTGTGACGTATTCTACCTTGAGAAGAGAAACGGACTCTTCTTAGGTGTCAAGTTAACCGTCAGAAACGGCATTATCTACGGAAAGGAAACATTTCAGTTTGATCCTATAGATCCCTGGGACGAAAATCTGCTCTTAGAAGTTTTCACATATGGAGTAAATGAAATAAACGAAGATGTGGTTGGAACCATCTGGATTGAGGGAACTTACGAAGATGAAGAACCTCCAGAAGAGATTTTGACCAACTTCCGTTATATAGGGAACGATATTTCTGCTAAGGAGATTCCGGAAGAGATACTTCAGTTTGTCAGGAAAAATAGAACAGTTGGGAGAGTTAATCTGAACTTAGAAAATCTCAAGTCAGAATATGAGAGAGTATTCTTAGACACTTTTCCCGAAAGGGTTGAGGTGTTTGATATCTCTACACTACAGGGAACTGGAACAGTTGGTTCCTGTGTGGTCTGGGAGAAAGGAAGGTTTGTTAAGGATGACTACAGAAGATATAAGGTAAAAACGGTCAAAGGTGTAAACGATTATGCCTCTATGGAAGAAGTTCTAACGAGGCGTTTCAGGAGAATAAAAAATGGAGAGGTTAAAAAGCCCGATTTAGTTCTGATAGATGGTGGAATTGGACAGCTTAACGTTGCGATAAAGGTCAGGGACACCTTCGGTCTCGACTTCAGAGTCTTTTCTATTGCCAAAAAGGAAGAAATCGTTTACACAGACGATGGAGAAGTTGTTGAAACAAAAAAATACCCATATCTGTTCAGGTTCTTTACAAATTTACGAGATGAAGCTCACCGGTTCGCTGTAACGTTCAACAGGAAAGTGAGAAACAAACTGATGGTAAAGAGTGTATTTGACGGAATCAGAGGACTTGGAGTTAAAAGAAGAAAAATTCTTGAAAAGTTCTATCCCGATATCAGAGAACTGGCAGAAGCAAGTGTAGATGAACTTGTAAGGATAGGAATACCAAGGAAAGTTGCAGAAGAAGTTCTGGAGAAAGTAAGGAACTGTCAAACTTAACGGGAAATATATTATAATATCATATAAGCTTTAATCCACAAAGTTTTCCAAAAACATTAATTAGCAGGAGTTCAACATGAAGATACCCGGTTACTCTTCACTCGAAGAGATAGAAAAAGCTTTTCAGATTGAAATTGATAAAGAGGAAAAAAAGAAACTCCAGAAAGTTATTGAAAAACATCCCATGTTCATTCCAGATTACTATGCCCGTCTTATAGACTGGAACGATCCAGAAGATCCAATCAAAAGTATTATTTTCCCTTCTCCTGGTGAACTGGACATTGCAGGCTCTTACGATACCAGTGGAGAAAGAGAGAATACCGTCCACACAGGTCTTCAACATAAATATAGAGAAACAGCCCTTCTCCTTGCTACGAATAGATGTGCTGGTTACTGCAGACACTGTTTCAGAAAAAGGATGGTTGGAATTCCAACAGACGAAACTGTAAAACTATTCGATAGAGCAGTTGATTACATAAAGGAACACAGGGAGATAACAAACGTCTTAATCTCAGGAGGAGATCCACTTGTTCTGCCAACAGATGTGATTGAGTATTTCCTTTCTGAGCTTTCAAAAATTGAACACTTAAAGTTCATCCGCTTTGGAAGTAGAATACCGGTCTTTTATCCAATGAGAATTTATGAGGATCGTAGGCTCCTTGAACTCTTCTCAAAATACTCAACTCCTGAAAGAAGAATCTATTTGGTTACCCACTTTAACCATCCAAAAGAAGTTACAGAGGAAGCCAGAAAAGCAGTAGATGCACTGATAAGACATGGAGTAGTGGTCAGTAACCAGGCTGTTCTCTTGAAAGGTGTAAACGATGATCCGGAAATCCTTGCAACACTGATGAAAGAGATAGTCTCTGCTGGAGTCGTTCCTTACTACGTCTTCCAGTGCCGTCCTGTTAAAAGGGTTAAGTCTCACTTTCAGGTTCCACTGAAAAAAGGATATGAGATAGTTGAAAAGGCTAAACAGAAGTTGGATGGTCATGCCAAGAGGTTTAAATACGTAATGTCCCACAGGACTGGAAAGATAGAGATAGTTGGAATAATTGGGGACGAAATCTATCTGAAGTACCATCAGGCGAAAAATCCAAAGAAAGTTGGAAAGTTGTTCAAGAGGAAACTTACTCCGAACGCCGGCTGGCTCGACGATTTAAAGCCGGTAAAAGAAGAGTTGGCTGTGGAGGTTTAAAAAGTTCCTTTTTCTTTTACATGTTCTATAAACCTTCTGTAAGTTTTGTGGTTTGAGAGTGTTTCTGCGTTTCCTATCGCTATGAGCTTTCTTTTCGGTCTTGTTATTGCAACGTTGAGTCTTCTTAAATCCCTCAGAAAACCTATCTCGCCTTCATCGTTTGAACGAACAAAGGAGATGATGATTGCTTCTTTCTCCCTTCCCTGAAATCCATCGACAGAATTAACTTCCACTTTCAGATTTCTTTCGATTAGAAGTTGTTTAATAAGTTTTACCTGAGCAGCATACGGCGTGATTATTCCGATGTCCTTTTTGTCAAGCCCCATTCTGTGAAGTTCTTCAGCTATCGCAACTGCTAACTTTGCTTCTTCATAGTTTTCATAAGAGGTTGAACCTTCGGGCTGGAATTCGTAAGCGTTTATGGTTGATGTGTCAAGGAATGCAAGAGGTTCTTCTGGGTTAAGAATCTCCTTGAACTTCTCAGGTTCTTTTAAGTTGAAGTCAGCAAGTGTATGTTTTTTAACCGTTTCTGCTGCTTTTAGTTTTCCTCCATAGAACTCTCTGTTTGGAAACTCCATAATTTTCTCATTCATTCTGTACTGAATCTGGAGCATTGAGGAGAGCTCTGGATGCTTGTTTATGAGCCTTTCAAAAAGCGTCTTCTCAAGTTCTTTCGCCTCTTCACTTGTTACGGTTGGCGGAAGCTGTTTGTGGTCTCCAGCAATGAAAAACCTGTCTGCTTTCATTATTGGAATTAAAGTTGATGGTTCAACCTGTTGACTTCCCTCATCTATTACTGCAACGTCAAAGTGGAAGCCTTCAAGGAGCTCTGACTTAACCATTGAGTTTGTTGAAATTACAACATCGGCATTTGTGATTATCTCTCTCAGAACTATCGATTCCATTTCTTTTAAAGCTTTTATCCTGACATCAATTTCATAGTTTGTAAGAATCCAGTTTGCCATTGATCTCATAGTCTTCTTAGGAACTCCTCTAAAACTCTTACCCTTTCTTCCAAAGTAAACTATTTCATCATCGCTCATGCCTCTCCTTAACTGAGGAGCGGGCTTTGTAAACTGGTCTCTTTTTGCTATCAGTTCCCTTACTTTTTCCCAGCCTTCTTTTATCTTCAGGGTTTTCTCATGCTCTTCGTAAAGGGCATAAATCGAGAATTTTTCAAGCTCTTCAAGAACTCTGGCAGGATGACCAATTCTTACAAGTTTCAATTCAGGATACTTTGAAAGATTCAGGAGAATATTATCCGCTGCAATATTTGAGTCAGCAGTTGCAAGAACTTTGTTACCTCTTTTAACAAGTTGAACAATCAATTCTGTAATTGTGCTTGTTTTCCCTGTTCCCGGTGGTCCATGGATGAGATAAAAGTCCTTTGCTCCAAGAGCTTTCTTTACAGCGTTTATCTGAGTTTCGTTGAGCCTTTTATCAACAACTTCAAACTCTTCTTCTTTTGCTTCTGCTGGTTCTTTAAGTCCAAGAATGACATTTCTTAACTCTCTCTGTCTAAGAGTAGCGTGGCGCAAGCCCTCAAGGTTCTCTTCCATTCTCTTGAACGTTACGTCATTGACGTAGAGGTCAATTCTCACTCCCTTTTTGTAAACCCAGTTGGGAGGCTTATTATCAAATGCAACAGTTATTGTCTTTTCTGTAATTCTTATAACAGTTCCAAGTAGATTACTCTTTAAAGGATTTCCCCTGCTTACAAGGACAATATCTCCTGTTCCAATTTCGGTCTCTATCGGTTTCTCTCTCCAGAATCTGACAAGGTGTAGGTGAAACTTTGTCCCTGCTTTTGTTCCTTTCAAATCCAAGATTGCCCTGCCAAGGAGTTCCCTTTCTCTTTCTGAAAGTTTTCTAATTTCCGCTTCCTGAGCTTCAATCTCCGCAAGTCTCTCTATGTCGATGAGGTACTTGAATTTCTCAACGTAGTTGTGGACTGTAACAATTTCGTTAACGGTCTCTTTATCGGGGATAAGCTCTTTGTAAACTTTACACAAGTGTTCGTCTTTGAGGAATATCAAAGTTGAACCGTTGGCAGTATAAACGGATTTGATATCATGTTTTCTCAGACCAAGAGACTTAAGTTCTCTCTGAAGTCTTTTCCCTTCAAGAATCCCTTCAAGAAGAATTGGCATATTCACCCCTCAACTATACCTTCTTTTCTTATTGCTTCTTCTATAAGTTCTACTATCTCTTCAATCAGCTTTTCATCATCTGCTTCAACCATAATCCTGATAAGAGGTTCTGTCCCTGAATATCTTACAAGGACCCTACCTCTTCCTTCCATACGTTTCTCAGCTTGGTCTATTGCCTCTCTAACCTTTTCCATCTTTTCTATTGGCTTTTTCTCTTTAACTTTCAGGTTCTTGAGCTTTTGAGGGTACTTTTTCATCATGTTGGCAAGCTGACTTAGTGGTTTCCTTGTCGATTTCACAATGGATGCAAGGATAACGGAAGTTAGCAAACCATCACCTGTTTCAAGGAAATCTCTGAGAATTATGTGTCCTGACTGTTCACCCCCTACGAGAGCTTCCGTTTCTACCATCTTTTCAGAAACGAGTCTATCTCCGACGTTCGTTCTTATGAGGTTTATACCGAGCTCTTTTAGAAAGAGCTCAAGCCCTATGTTACTCATAACAGTTGCAACAACGGTTTTGTTTCTGTCCATGTAGTGGGCTGCAAGGATTGCCATTATCTGGTCGCCATCGACGATTTCTCCATTTTCATCAACAGCGATACACCTGTCTCCATCACCGTCATAGGCAAATCCTATGTGAAGTTTTAAATCCTTGACTTTTGATGCAATAAAAGCGGGAGATGTTGCACCGCAAGCTTCATTGATGTTCAATCCATCAGGTTCAGCATTGAAGACGAAAACCTTTGCGCCTAAGGCTTTGAATATTTCTGGAGCTATCTTGAATGTTGCACCGTTTGCGCAGTCGATTCCTATCTTGAGTCCGGCAAGGTACCTGCCTGCTGACTCTAAGAACTTTTCGTAACCTTCTACAAGGTTTTCTCCATCAAAGACTCTTCCGATATTTTCAGGAGACGCTTTAGGGAGCTCAAACTTATTAAAGATAACAAGTTCGAGAGATGCCTCTTCTACCTCTGAAAACTTTCTTCCTTCTCTGTTGAAGAACTTTAAACCGTTGTATTCGTACGGGTTATGGGAAGCAGAAATCATTACTCCGCCAGATAGATTCCCTTCTCTAATGAAGAAGGAGATAGCAGGTGTGGGAACGACATCAACATCAATCACATCTACACCGGTTGAAGTTAGTCCACTTATAAACGCGGTTTTAATCATGTCAGAGGAAAGTCTTGTGTCTTTTCCGACAACTACTGTGTATTTTTCTTCTGGGAATTTGGAATTGAGGTAAACTCCGTAGGCTATTCCTATTTTTTGAACCATTTCAGGTGTTAAAGGATACCTGTTGGCAATTCCTCTAATGCCATCTGTTCCAAACAGTCTCCTCTTTGGGGTATTCATCTTCCCTCCTGTTTCGTTCTGATTATCAGCTTTACTCTATCGGGTTCTACTCTGAACTTGCTGACAATATTCAGGTAAATTTCGGCGTTTCCCTTTATACTCGAGAGGTCTATCTTCTCGGTTTTGACTAAGTGTACTTCCTTTTTCCTTTTTTCTGGTACGTAAACTATAACGTAGTTTGGTGAGAGAATCAGCTTGAGGTTTCTCCTTATTCCAGTTGCTTCCAATTTTACAGGAACCACTTTTTTTATGAGCTTCTCAACTTTAACATCTATATACTTGGGATTTACTTTTTTTACCTTGGCTGAGGAGACAGGAAGCAAAATGTTCTCTTCTTTAAGTTCGACTCTTCCTTTGCCATTTTCTTTCAAGCTTAGTTCTTTTGGCATGAGAACGTTAACCTGTCCTTTCTCTCTGAGAATGAGCAGATCCTTTCTGTAACCCTCGACTGTCAGTTCTATTTCCTTAGGGGAATAGTCAACTACCTCGTAGTTCCCCGTTGGAATAGGATTTATACTAACCCTGATTTCAGCCTCTGTAATCTCCTTGTTTGTAGCAAGAAGCCAGAGCAGAATGGCAAAAACAAAAGCAAGAACCTTATAGTGGAACTTGTAGAAGATAAAGTCAAGTATTCCCTTCATTTCTCCTCTTGAGGTAGCCAAAGAGATTTTTCCTTTCCGAGGGCTTCTTCACAAGTAGTCCTTTCAGTACCTTCTTTAATTTTTGCGGATCGAGGTTTTTAATCAACTTACCTGTGTAAGAAACTGAAACTGCCCCTGTCTCTTCAGATATTACTACAACCACAGCATCGGTTTCCTCTGTAATTCCTATTGCTGCTCTGTGTCTTGTTCCAACTGTTTGAGGAAGATTAGGATTTAGAGAAAGTGGTAGAAAAGCACCAGCTTTGTAGATTTTATCCCTCCTTATGATTGTTGCCCCGTCGTGAAGAGGTGTCCCAGGCCAGAAAATAGTTATGAGGAGCTCCTTGGAGACATTTCCATCGATTATTGTCCCTGCTTCAACGTAGTTATCGAGGTTTATATCTCTCTCTATCACGATTAAAGCCCCTATTCTGTCCTCGGACATGGAGGCAGAAGCCCTGACGATTTCCTCTATGACCTTTTCTGCCTCTTCTTCTGAAGAGAAACTACCAAACTGTTTTTCCCCTATCCTTGCTAAAATTCTCCTGATTTCGGGTTGGAAGATAACTAACAGTGCAAATATTCCAATGGTTATCAGATTGTTGAAGATGAAGGAGAGTGTGTAGAAGTGAAAGAACTTTGCTATTACGCTGAAAATTAATAGCATTAAAAGTCCTATGAGAATCTGAATGGCTCTTGTTTCAGAAAGATAAACAAAGATTCTGTAAATAAGAAAAGCTACTATCAGTATGTCTATAACGTCCCATAGAGTAATTTTCGGTATGGTCTCTAACAATTGACCTCCTCTATGGCGAGAAGGATATCAAGAAAGCTCTTTGTTTCTTTGACGTCGTGAACTCTCACTATTTTTGCTCCTCTGATTATTGAAGCATAGATGGATGCAAGAGTTCCTTCTAACCTTTTTTTAGGGTCACTTTCACCTGTAATTGCTCCGATAAAGCTTTTTCTGGAAGTTCCGATAAGAATTGGAAGTCCCAATACTTTAAACTCTGAAAGTCTTTTCAAGATACTAAGGTTATCTTTTAGTCGTTTTCCAAAACCTATCCCCGGATCTATTATAAGCTGTTCTTCTTTAACTCCCTTTTCCTTTGCATCTTCAATGGTTTTCTCAAAATACTGAATGATTTCCCTTACAACATCTTCATAGTATGGGTTTTTCTGCATATCCTTTGGTGTTCCCTTTATGTGCATTATCACTGCTGGACAGCCCCGTTTAGCCACGAGTTCTGCCATTTTCGGGTCAAAGTGAAAGCCACTGATGTCATTGACTATGTCTGCTCCAGCGTCAAGTGCCTTTTCTGCCACCTCCGATTTGTAGGTATCGATTGATATGAAGAATTTGTCGCCAAGTTTTTTTCTTATCTCTTCAATGACAGGAATAGTTCGTCTGATCTCCTCTTTTAGAGGTACAGGTTCAGAACCGGGTCTTGTTGATTCTCCTCCTATGTCTATTATACTGGCACCGTTTTCAAGCATTTCCTCGCAGTGCTTTACTGCTCTATCGATTGAAAGGAACTCTCCTCCATCAGAGAAAGAGTCGGGAGTGACGTTCAGGATTCCCATTATGGCCGGCTTTTTAAGGTTGAGTTCCTTTCCTCTATAACTGATGATAAATTCTCCTTTTGAGTAGTTTCTCAGTACTTCTTCAAGTTTTTCTGCAAGCTGCTTTAATCCAAATGGTTGTAGTTTTAACTTATCTATAAGTCTTGAAAGGCTTCTTTCTGTAGCCATCAAGAGAACCGTGCAGGTTCCTTTCTCAAACAGTGAGGCTTTTCTGGGAACACCACAGTCCCCACCAGCAGATATTGCATCCTGCTTGAGAATGTTGGCAGCTCTTGTATCAATTCCCGATATTTCTATATTAAGGGTAAAAGCTTTCGATGACAGGATTTCTGCTCCAGCTTCCGTATTACCTATTAAGAGAAGATACCTTTTGAGCTCCTCTTTGTCTTTGAATTCTCTTATTGTACGAACATCAGTTCAAACCTTTCCGATGGTGAAATTACACTTATAATTTATCACAGAAGAAAAGAGTTGGAAGTGCATTTTTGCGTTTTCCAGAATTCTTTCAATGTCCAACTTTTTATAGATAATGTTGGACATTTTTTCTTATTTGCATATATTGGTGATTAAACAATCTTTACGGAGGTAAGTATGGAAACAGTAGAGAAGAGAAAAACTTCCTTAAAGGAATTATTGGGGAATAGAAGGCTTTCTTTCAAAAATATGGATGAGTTGGAAAAGTGGATGAGAGAAAATGTGGTAGAGAAGGGTAAAAGAGAAATAGTGAAGAATCCATCAAAAGCTTTTAAAGAAAGCGTGATTATTGTAACAGATAGAAAGAAGCCTGAAGGAGTGTTTATTAACTTGAAAAATGCCAATAAACTTCCTCCAGAAATACAGGCTTTTCTATTTATGGCTCTCAATGCTGTAGGTTGTAAATACCTTTTGAGGGGGTAAAAGGTTGGAAGAAAATGTAGTAGTTGTTGTTGACTCATCAAAACTGA
>CAJXJV010000014.1 GCA_913055135.1 uncultured Desulfurobacterium sp.
ACCTGAAGTCAGCTTTTGTAGAGCTCCATGGAAGTTACCTTGGGATTTCTGGAACTCTTGCAGTAAGAAGAGACTTCCACAGTGCTTTTGGAAATAAGACGACTTATAAAGTTTCAGCAACTTATAAGTTGGATTTGACGCAAACAACGTTTAAAGGACAGTACGGAACAGGATTTAAGGCACCGAGTCTATATCAGCTTTACAGCTCTTATGGAAATTCTGACTTAAAACCTGAAACAAGCGAAGGCTGGATCATTGGAGTAAAACAAGATTTCTCAAAGTGGATTCCGTTTAAAACTAATATGGAGGTTAATTACTTTAAGAATCATGTATGGAACATGATAGATATGCCTTGGTGGCAAGGAGTTTTCACTTATGAAAACTACAACAGAGTTATTACTGAAGGTTCTGAGCTAAAAGTTTCAATTTCTCCTTTTGAGAATTTTGAAGCTTATGCAACTTACACCCATTTGAGAGCAGTAGAGTATGACCCATCTCAGCAGACATGGAAAAAGCTTGCAAGACGTCCTGAGTTTAGTTATACAACTGGATTTAAATCTCAGTATAAGAGGCTCAAGTTTTCTGCTTGGGCTGAACATTACAGCGATAGGATAGATGGCAGTGGTGAGATACTAAGAGCTTTTACCACTTACAACTGTTACGCCTCTTACCAGCTTAACGACAGGGTTAACTTCTATCTTAAAGGTGTTAACCTGACAGATAAAGATTACGAGCTCGCCTACGGCTACAACACAATGGGAAGAGCATTCTTTGCCGGCGTTAGTTTAACTTTCAAGTAAAATTTCACGGGGGTTTCTGCCCCGTTATCTCTGACTGTGTAAATATGGAGGGGAATGGTGGAAGAGCTCTTTGAATTGGGTAAAAAGGTTTTAGCAGATGAGTTGAAAGTTGAAGAATTGGAAAAATATCCTGAAAATCTTCGGGAAAGAAAACCTTTTGAAAAGCCTTTCAGAAGGTCTGCACTTATAGTTTCTGGAGATAGGATTAAACACTTGAGAAAAGTTTTTAGTAGAGATGCTGATATTATTATTTTTAACGTAGAAGATGGAGTTTCAGATAAGAATAAACCTTTTGCCAGATTATTTTTGAAAAAGTTCCTAACTAATACTCCTTTTGATGGTTCAAAGGAAGTTGTTATAAGGGTTAATCCTCTTGATTCGTCCTATTTTTGGGAAGATATAACTAAGCTCCTTCCAGCTATTCCTCACGCTATTCGTCTCAGTAAGGTAGAAACAGCAGAAGACATCGTTGTGCTTGAGGGAATTTTAAAAGCTTTTGAACTATCGAAAGGATTAGAAGAGGGGACTATAAAACTACAACTATCGATCGAAACTGGAGGGGCAATTGAAAATTTAGGAGAGATTTTAAGAGCTTCTAAGAGAATTAATGCTGCATACCTTGGAATTCTTGATCTTTTTGCAGACCTAAAGCTTTCCCAGAAGCTTTTAAAAACGTCAAGATTTGCAGACTACATTAGAGAAAAGTTTGTTCTTACCTGTAGAGTTCATAACATTTCACCGATTGCCCCAGCTTATCAGGATTACGAGGACTTAGAAGGCTTTAGGAAAGAGGCAGAAAAGGAGAAAGAACTTGGATTTGTCGGAAAAATGTGTATTTCAGTTAAGCAGGTAGGAATAGCTAACGAAGTTTTCTCTCCTTCCTTAGAGGAAATAGAAGAAGCTAAGGAGATTGTAAGTCTCTACGAAAAAGCACTAGAAGAAGGAAAGGGAGGAATAACTTACAGAGGAAAGTTTATCGATCAGCCAATCTACAGAGATGCCCTTAATAAGATCAGGTATTTACAGAGTTAAAGAACTTCTCAAGGTTATCCCAGAGTGTTCTCGCAGCAGGTATGGGGGTAATATCCTTTCTTCTGACTGCGTAGAAACTTCTTTTTATGGAAAGCCCTTCTATTTTAATTGTTTTCAACTTGTTGCATTCAAGCTCTCTCTGAATGGAGTATTTTGATACAAGACCAAAGCCAACACCTTTCCTTACAGCTTCTTTTATAGCTGTATTGCTTCCTAAAAATGCAACAATGTCTAAAAAAATAGGATTAATGCCTTTTTCTTCAAGAGCTTTTTCGACAGTTAACCTTGTTCCCGAATCTTCTTCTCTGAAAATAAGGGGAACTTTCGTTATCCCTTCAACTTTTATGGTTTCTGACCTGTAGTATGAGGGAGCTATCAAAACTATTTCATCATCTAAAATTTTTTTGTACTCTAACCTCTGGTCGCTAATCTTCGAACCAACAAATCCGATGTCGTACTCCGGTATCGCTTCTTTTAGTTGCTTAACGACCTTTTTTGAATCAAGGATTTCAACCTGGATTACGACTTCAGGCATTATGTGTTTCAGCTTTGGAAGTATGTGGGGAATCAGATAATCTCCAGGTATATTGCTTGCTGCAATCCTTAGAGTTCCCTTGGATTTCTTTGTAACTGAAAGGAGTTCTGAAAGTGCCTCTTCTTTCTTTTTCAAGAGTTCCACAGCATACCTGTACAGTATTTTAGCCTCATGGGTTGGAATTACCTTCCTTCCAACCCTGTCAAAGAGTCGTAATCCCAATTCATCTTCTAAATTCTGAATATGAGCGCTAACTGTCGGCTGGGATATGCTGAGCTTCTCAGCAGCCTTAGAGAAACTTCTAAGTTCAAAAACTTTTGCAAATACTTCTAACTGCCTTAAATCCATCTTACTCCAGACCGGTGATTTTCAGGACAACATCGACTGTAACAAAGAAGAAAAGCCCTGACATGAGAAGAGCTATCATTGCTCCAAATCCCCAGACAATTGGCGAAAGCCTCATGCTCTTAACATACTTCACGTAGAATAAGAGTGTTATGACAGCAAAGATGGCAGCAAGGCTTACTTTTAGTCCCATGTAGTGTTCAAGGTCAAGTACCTGAGAGAAAATACCAAGTGGTAAGAGAGAAAACATTACCATCATTATGAATCCGACAATTGTAGAACCTATTCCGAGACCTTTTGCAAGACCATCGTTAAAGCCTTCCATATCTCCCTCCATTCTTCAGATTAATTACAGGTTCTAATTTTATCAAAACTCTATAATCTTATTCGAATCTGGTTTTTCAATTTCTTTTTTCAGTAAATCAACATTCACTCCGTAAGTCTCCCCTGAGTAGGGTTCAAGCAGTTCTCTCGCATTTTTCAAGAGGAGCTCAAATCCTCTAAGGTTGTAGTTCGTTAAATGGTAGTAAGCCACTCCAAGTTGTATTAAGGCTTGAAGAAATTCCCTGTATTTTCCGAATTCTCCCATCCAGAGCTCTTCAAGAAGTTCGTGAACTTCAAAGTAGAGTTTTGCCTCAAAGAGTTTTCTTGCCATCCGAATATTTTTTTCTATGTCATTACCTACGGGTTCAAACTCTTCAAGGGACTGGAGAAATTCTCTGTAAGCAGTTGCTTTTTCTTTGAGATATTCTTCAGTAAATGGGTCTAATTCTTTTCTGTTCAAACTTAGCTTGTTATTTTCTTTCCTTATTAGTGGGAATTCAGAAACAATTACTTTTCCAATTCTTTCGTCTGTTTCAACACACTCCTTTTCAATAACCTCTATTACAGTCAATAGCTTTTCTAAATCTTCGTTTTCTTTTTCTCTCAGATAATCGCAGAGATTGTGGGCAAACCAGTTTCTTATTTCGAAAAGATCCAAGTTCCTTCTCCAGAAAGTATTAATTTAGCAAATGGTGCCAGACATAGAGTCTGACACCGGAAAATGGAGGATTTTCTTAGCTTTCAGAGCCAACAACTTCATCAGGATGGGCAATTCTACCGAGAACGGCAGAAGCAGCAGCAACCGCTGGAGATGAAAGATAAACTTCACTTTCAGGGTGTCCCATTCTCCCGACAAAGTTTCTGTTGGTTGTTGCAATAGCCCTTTCGCCTTTAGCAAGGATTCCCATGTGTCCACCAAGACATGGACCGCAGGTTGGAGTTGAGACGACGCACTCTGCATCTATGAATATGTCAATAAGTCCTTCATCAATAGCTTGTTTGTAGATCTCTTGAGTTGCAGGGATAACGATACATCTTACGTTTGGATTGACCTTTTTACCTTTGAGTATCTGGGCAGCAATCCTGAGGTCGCTGATCCTTCCGTTTGTACAGGAACCGATAACAACTTGATCGATTGTCACATGTGTTGCTTCCGTAACAGGTCTTGTATTTGATGGAAGGTATGGGAATGCAACCTGAGGTTCTATCTTTGAAACATCTATTTCATAGACTTCTGAGTATTCAGCATCTGGGTCGGACTTGTAAAGCTTGTAAGGTCTTTCTGCTCTACCTTTAACGTATTCGAGAGTTTTTTCGTCTGGTTCGATGATTCCGTTCTTCGCTCCGGCTTCAATTGCCATGTTGCAGATTGTGAATCTGTCATCCATTGGAAGATCTCTAATGGCTTCTCCAGTGTGTTCCATTGTCTTATAGAGAGCTCCATCAACGCCGATCATTCCAATTACGTAGAGGATAAGATCCTTACCACTTACCCACTTCTGGCGTTTTCCGTAGTAGATGAACTTCATCTGTTCAGGAACTTTGAACCAGACCTCTCCTGTGAGCCACGCATAAGCCATGTCTGTGGAACCGACTCCTGTTGAGAAAGCTCCAAGAGCTCCGTAAGTACAGGTGTGGGAGTCAGCACCTATTACTACGTCTCCAGGACCAACAACACCCTGCTCTGGAAGGAGGGCGTGCTCGATTCCAACCCTTCCTTCAGACCAGAAGTGTTTAATGTTGAACTCCCTTGCAAAATCTCTCATCATTTTTACCTGTTCGGCAGCCTTTATGTCCTTCGCAGGGACAAAGTGATCTGGAACGAGGGCAATTCTCTCCCTGTCCCATACAGTTTTAGCACCGAGGGCTTTAATCTGCTTTATTGCAATTGGAGCTGTGACGTCGTTTGCAAGGGCAATGTCAACTTTGCACATTATCAGTTCACCAGGATAGACCTCTTTCTTCCCGGCGTGGTCTGCAAGTATCTTCTGAGTAATTGTCATTCCCATCTCTTTTACTCCTTATGAAAGGATTTAAATTGAAGAAAAATTATACGTGTTTATCTCCAACTAAGAAAATAGGACCATACTCCGTTTCAGCAATCTTTACGTCAACTTCATAAATTCTTGAAAGGAGTTCTTCGTTAAGGATTTCCTCTTTGTTTCCTATAAAGTATTCGTTGTAACCTATAAGTATTACCTTTTCTACATACTCCCAGACAAAGTTTATATCATGAGTAACCATAAGTATTCCAAATCTTTTTTCCTTGTTGAGTCTATGGATGATTTTTAAAATCCTTTTACTGCTTTTCAGATCAACACCTGTTGTTGGTTCGTCTAAGAAAATGTAGTGGGGATTGCTAACAAGAGCTCTTGCTATAAGCGTTTTCCTCTGTTGACCGCCGGAGAGAGTGTTGAACTGTTTATTAGCAATTGATTCAATTCCCAGCAGTTTCATCCAGTGGAAGGCAACTTCTCTTTCCCTGTCAGTTAGTTTTTGAAATCTACTTAGCCTTGGGAAAAAACCAGAAAGGACAACATCTAAAGCAGTTGCAGGAAAGTTGTGAGAGTAGTCTTCCATTTGAGGAACATAACTCAGAAATCTCTTTTCGTCACACCCTTTTGTGCAGTCAATACCGTGAATAAAAACTTTTCCGGATAACGGCGGGATTATTCCAAGGATAGTTTTCAATAACGTGCTCTTTCCAACCCCGTTTGGACCTACAACGATCCAGAATTCGCTTTCTGCCATGTAAAATGAGAGCCTCTTAAGAAGGGGTTCGCCATATCCGATTGTTAAATCTTCAACTCTGATACCTTTTTCCATTATTTCTGCTTTATAACCTCTTCTAAAGGTTTGAATCCTACAAAAACGTAACCTTTTTCTTTTTCTGTAGGTGGAATGTAGATGATTGTGGGGGTTGCGTGGATGTTGTGGGAGAGGAGTTCCTTCTGAAGATCCTTATAGAATTTGTCGAGCTCTTTTCTCTCTTTCTCTGGAATCTTGCTGTAGTTTTTGTCAACTTCTTTTGAGAAGATTTTTACATATTTCATGAAATCTCCATTTCCTTTGGAAAACATCTTTTCCATGGCACTTTTCATTCCTTCCTTTCTGGCAAGCTGCGTAAAATAGACAAATCCTTTCAGGGATCTCTCTCCATGAACTGGAAGGGGAATCATGTGAATTTGAAGATCAAGCTCCTGAACTTTTTTACCTGCAACCTCTTTGAAATGTTTATAGCAGAAAGGACAATAGACATCCCAGACTATATAAACCTTATTCTTTCCGTTTCCTATAATGTGTGGAATATTTGCTTTCTGAAGTTTCTCATCTATAGCTTTCAGCCACGAGAGATCCTGTTTTAAGGGGACCTCACTTTCCTTTGGCTTTAGAGGAATTATACCGACTTCTTTTCCTTCTTTCCTAACCTTAAAGAGATCCAATACAAGGTATTTGCCATCTTCAGACATCCAGATATACTTTCTTACCATTCTGTTATTCTTTTTGTTAACAATTGTTACCTCAAACATTCTTAGACCTTCAACGGGAGAATCTTTAATCGCTTTTACCTCCCTTACTTCCACTCCTCTAACAGCAAGCGGCTTCAGGACAGCCTTTATTACAGATTCCTCTTCCTGAACACTCACTTTTTTGGTTTCTGCCTTTTCTTTCTCCTGTGCATTTGAGCACGAAAAGAGAAAAGAAGTTGCAAGAAGTGCTAAAAAAACCTTTTTCCTGCTCATCTCCAAATACCTTCCACTTTTAATTTTTTATGCATTCAGCGGTATCTACCTCTATCTTAAGCTGAAATATACGCTAATGTGTGTTAATTCTCAACCGTTGTCATCTCCAATCTCTCCGCTTAACACTTTCTCTAAGAGACTCTTTTTCCTTTGTTTTTCGTATTCTTTCTTTAGATCGAAATTTTTTCCTTTTGCAGAAACTAAAACGGCACTGACGCTACCTATCTTCACTTCTGCAATAACTTTTACAGGAATGTGCCTTTTATCGGCTGTAAACCAGAAGATTACTTTACCCTTCCTTTCGAATGCTCCCTCAGGAGAAAGGTTATTTGACGGAATGACTTTGAAGGTTTCTATCTCTCCAAAAGGTGTTGATAATTTCTCTTTGCCAACAACTTTGAAGCTGACGTTTTGAAATTTTCCACCTGCAAAGATCGGGAAGACCGTTTCTTTTCCAACTTCAAAGATCCCGTATCTTCGAAAGTAGAAGGTAGCTGTAACGATGTCCTGAAAAGGAATAGATGGAATTTTTACAAACTTTATCCTGACTTTGTCTGTTCCTGGCTTTCTCTTTATATACTTGACCTTCCTGTTTTTCAGATCGTAGATGTAAATTTTTTCTCTGATGTAGTTCCCTTCCTTTTGAGAAAGGAAAGTCTTTTCTGGAGACTTTGTTTCTTCGTTCCAGAGAGAGTATCCCTTGTCCTCTATAGATTTAAACCATGCACCAATACCAGCGGTGGAAGCTCTTCCAGAGAACTTATAACGGTGTTTGTCTATCCGTTTCACTTCCGATTTTGAGTTGGCGACGTAGAAGATGGTCCAGTAAAGCCTGTACTTTAAGACTTCTCCGTCAAAATCGTAATCGGATGGTTTATCGGAGATTACCAGCTTTGGCTCAAAAGAAAAACTGTTAGAGAATAAACATAGCGTCGCCGTAACTGTAAAAGCGATAACCTTTTTTAACAGCTTCCCTGTAAGCATTCAGTATCCTCTCTCTCCCCGCAAAGGCACTTACGAGCATTAAAAGTGTTGAACGGGGAAGGTGGAAGTTTGTAATAAGCGCATCGATAACCTTGAACCTGTATCCCGGATATATGAAAAGGTTTGTTGAACCTTCTCCGGGCTTAACCTTTCCATCTTTCTCTGCTGCACTTTCCAGTGTCCTCGTAACGGTTGTTCCTACTGCTATGACTCGTCTTCCCTCTTCCTTAGCTCTGTTTATCTCAGCAGCTGTATCCTCTGGAACGTGGTAGGTTTCGTAGTCCATCTGATGCTCTTCCACGTTCTCCACTTTCACAGGTTTGAACGTTCCAGGACCCACGTGGAGGGTGATGTTCTTAATTATAATTCCTTTGTCTTTCAGTTTCTGGAGTAGTTCTTCTGTAAAGTGCAATCCTGCAGTTGGGGCTGCGACCGCTCCCTCTTTTCTTGCGAAAACTGTCTGGTATTTCTCCCTGTCTTCAGGCTTTTCTTCTCTCTCTATATAAGGGGGCAATGGTATGTGACCAATCTCCTCCAACTTTTCCATGAAATCCTTGTTTGATTTCAAGATAAATTCAACGATTCTCCTGCCTTCTCCGCCGTATCCTTTGACAATCGCTTCCAGCTCTTCGTCAAAGTAGATTCTCTTTCCCTCTTTCAATTTCCTTGCAGGTTTTGCCATTACTTCCCAAATACCAAGTCCAGGTTGTCTGACAAGGAGGAGCTCAACTTTTCCGCCTGTCTCAAGTTTCCCGAAGAGCCTTGCAGGTATAACCTTTGTGTCATTTATGACAAGAACGTCCCCTGGCTTCAGGTATTCAACTATATCTCTGAATACTCTGTGTTCTATCTCTCCTGTGTTCCTGTGGAGAACCATGAGCCTTGAAGAATCCCTCGGTTCAACCGGAAACTTTGCTATCAATTCCTTTGGGAGCTCGTAATCAAAATCGCTTACTTTCATCTTCACTGCCCAATCAAATTTTTGGCTTAAATTTATAGTTTTAGTTAAGAAAAAGGAGGGGATAGGTGTTTGAAGTTGATGAACCGAGATGGCACTTGGTCTATATTAAGCCTCGGAAAGAAGAAGTTGTGAGAGTTCAGCTTCAGAGGATAGGAATAGAAACATTCTATCCGAAGGTGAGAATTGTTAAGAAAGGTGTTGAAAAGATTGAACCCTTGTTTCCACTCTACATGTTTGCCAGATTTTCTGTAGTTAAGGACTCTCTCAATGTCAACTACGCCCGCGGTGTCAGGTGGGTGGTAAAATTCGGAAACCGAATCCCATCTTTAAGTGAGGATTTTATTGAATCGTTGAAAGCTGTTAATCTGGCTTTAATAGAAGA
This sequence comes from uncultured Desulfurobacterium sp., assembly GCA_913055135.1. GTDB lineage: Bacteria > Aquificota > Aquificia > Desulfurobacteriales > Desulfurobacteriaceae > Desulfurobacterium. Next base: position 9,107 of record CAJXJV010000014.1, read on the forward strand.
GAAACCGAAGATTCGGCAAAATGACGTTATAAGAATAGTTGATGGTCCTTTCAGAAACTTTATCGGTAGAGTTCTAAAGGTAAAGCGTGGAGAAGAGAGGGTTGTTATACTTTTGAAGGCTGTAAACTCTCCTACTGTTGAAATTCCTGTAGAATATGTAGAAGTATTGTTGGAGAGGGAAAATGCTTGAGATCGAAAAAGTTAGAAAACTTTCCAGAGAAGGCTACAATCTGATTCCTGTTTTTAAAGAGATCCTTGCTGATCTTGAGACTCCCCTTTCAGCGTTTCTAAAGCTCAAACCTCTGGGAGCTAATATGCTCCTTGAGAGTGTTGAGGGGGGAGAGAAGTGGGGAAGGTTTTCAATCATCGGGATTGGAAGACTCATCTCGGTAAAGAGCAAAGAGAAGTTTGTGGAGATAAACAACCTTGGCAGAGTGGATGTTAAAACTTTTGAGAACGATCCTCTTGAGGTTTTAAAAGAGGTTTATTCTTCTATCAAACCTTACAGAGAAGAGAGTCTGCCAAAGATCTGGGGTGGTTTCTTCGGCTATCTTGCTTACGATGTTGTCAAGTTTTTTGAACCAAGGGTTAACGTGAATCCGAACAAAGAGGATTCCTATCTATACGACATGATCTTTTCCCTTCCAGAGGCTCTTCTGGTCTTTGACAACGTTACAAATACGATAAAGATCATATCCTACGTTTTGACTGAGAAAGGGGAACTGGAAAACGAATACAGAAGGGCTGTAGAAACACTTGAGAACATAGAAAGGGCTCTTAAAGAATCTATCCCTCAGTCAGAGGTAAAACTGCCCGTGTCTTCTTCAGAGTGGCAGGTTAATTTCAGCGATGAAGAGTTTATGAGTGCCGTTGAAAGGGCAAAGGAATACATAAAAGCTGGAGATATCATCCAGGTTGTTCTTTCAAGGCGTTTTGAGAAGTTCTTCTATGGAGATCCGTTAACTCTCTATAGAGCTCTGAGACATGTAAATCCATCTCCCTACATGTACTACCTTGATTATGGAGATTTCCAGATAGTTGGTGCCTCTCCTGAGGTTCTTGTCAGGGTGGAAAATGAAGTTATTGAGACCCGTCCAATTGCAGGAACCAGAAGGAGAGGAAGGACGGAAGAAGAAGATCTTCAAATGGAAAGGGAGCTCCTCTCTGATGAAAAGGAGAGAGCTGAGCACATAATGCTTGTTGACCTTGCAAGAAACGACGTTGGTAGAGTTGCCGAGATAGGAAGCGTGAAAGTAACCGATTTGATGATTATAGAGAGGTATTCCCACGTTATGCACATCGTTTCAAACGTTGTTGGTAAACTCAGAGAGGATAAGGATATATTTGACGTTCTGAGAGCCTGCTTTCCGGCAGGAACGGTGTCTGGAGCTCCAAAAGTAAGGGCTATGGAGATAATTGATGAGATGGAGCCTTCAGAAAGGGGTGTTTATGCTGGAGCAGTTGGCTATTTTTCTTTTGATGGAAACCTTGACACTGCGATAGCCATCAGGACGGCAATTGTCAGAAGGAACAAGGTCTACGTTCAGGCAGGTGCAGGGATTGTTGCGGATTCAATTCCAGAGCTTGAGGCGAAGGAGACGACAAACAAAGCCAGAGCTCTCTTTAAAGCTGTTGAACTTGCTGAAAAGGGACTTGAAAGATGAAGCTTTTTGATCTTGAAGCGGAGTATTCAGTTCTTGGTTCGATGATAGTTCAGCCCTCTTTTGTCTTCAGAGGGGTTGAACTGCTTCAGCCTGATGACTTTTTCAGGGATCAGCACAAAATCCTATTCAGGTTCATCAGAGATCTTGTGGCAGAAGGGTACACAGAAGCCCGGCTCAACGAAATCTCATTTAGAGATGAACTTATAAAGAGAAATCTTCTTGAAAAGATTGGAGGAGAGGAGCATTTAAGCTACGTTGTAGAGTTTGCTCTTGATAGCTATGAGAAGTTTGAGTCTGCATGTAAGGTTATAAAGGACAAAGCTCTTCTGAGAAAGATACTTGACGTTGCAAAGCATATAAATGAAAAAGTAGAGGAAACGCCTGATCCAGACATTCTCATAGATGATATAGAAAAGAGAGTTTTTTCCCTATCGGAAGAAAGAATTACCAACACTTTGATTCCAATAGGAGAGGTTATTCCAGATATAGTAAAACGGATAGAGGAATTGGCGTCCAGGAGGGAGATGGTAACCGGTCTCCCTTCTGGCTATGTTGAGCTGGACAGGATGACTTCCGGTTTTCACGATTCAGACCTTGTGATCTTGGCAGCCCGTCCTTCTATGGGTAAAACTGCTTTTTCCCTTTCCATTGCATACAACGTTGCAGTAAGGGAAGGAAAGACAGTCGCCTTTTTCAGCCTTGAGATGTCAAAGGAACAGATAGTAACAAGGTTGATTTCACAGGACTCTGGTGTTCCTCTCCACAAAATTCGTTCAGGTTTCCTATTCCCTCAGGAGATTGAGAAGATACTTGAGTCTTCCGATAGGATAAGAGAAGCGCCAATCTACATTGATGATACGCCGGGAATCTCAATCCTTGAGATGAGAGCAAAGGCGAGAAGACTTCAAAGCGAGAAGGGGCTTGACCTGATAATTGTTGACTACCTCCAGCTCATGAGGGGAATCAAGAGAACGGAGAGCAGGCAGCAGGAAGTTTCTGAAATATCCCGTTCTCTGAAAGCCCTTGCAAAGGAGTTGAACGTTCCGGTAATTGCTCTTTCCCAGCTCTCCCGTCAGGTTGAGCACAGATCGGATAAGAGACCTCAGCTTTCTGATCTAAGAGAAAGTGGGTGTTTAACAGGAGATACTTTGATAATTGATGCAGATACTGGAAAGAGAATTCCAATAAAAGAGCTTGTTGGAAAAACTTTTAATACTCTTGCCCTTGATAGCGATTTAAAGATACGTAAGTTTAGAGTGACAAAAGTTTTTCCTTCTGGAAGAAAGAAGATTTATCTTTTAAAGACACGCTCTGGTAGGGAGATTAAGGCAAGTGCTAATCATCCGTTCCTAAAACTCTCTGGCTGGGTTAGACTTGATGAACTGAAAGTTGGAGACTGGATAGCTGTTCCACGTCAATACGATCTGGAAATTAGGGAAGATTCATTAAAAGAGGAAGAGATAATTCTTCTGGCTCATTTGATAGGTGATGGTTGTGTGCTTCCAAAACAGCCGATACACTACACATCAGCAGATTTAGAAAACATAAATGTAGTGAAAGAAGTTGCTGAGAGGCTTTACGGAATAAAAGGAAAAATTGTAAAACAAGAAAACTGGTATCATCTCTATCTACCGTCTCCCTATAGACTTACACACGGGAAAAAACATCCAATTACACTTCTCTATGAAAGGTTAGATCTTAAAAGAGTTAGAGCTTATGAAAAAGAACTTCCAGAAAAACTGTTTGAGTGCAACAACCAAAAACTAAAGCTTTTTGTAAAGCATCTCTGGGCAACGGATGGAAACATAAGCATTTCAAAAGGTAATGTTTCAATTTACTATTCTTCAACAAGTAAGAGCTTAATACACCAGCTACAACATCTATTGCTAAGGTTGGGAATCCTTTCAAAAATTACAACTTCAAAGAAAGAGAACTTTAGACCAACTTATCAGCTCCACATAACTGATAGAAATAACCAATTAAAATTCTTAAAAGAAATAGGTTGCTTTGGTAGTAGAGGAAAAATAATACCTGAAGCGATTAGAATTTTAAGTAATAGGAAATATAATCCGAATAAGGATGTTATTCCTAAGGAAGTATGGACTCTTTATGTGAAGATAAGTAAGGAGAGATATGGTATTTCATGGAGGGAGCTTTCTAAGAGGATTAATACTTCATATTGTGGTTCTACTCTTTTTAAACATGGAGTTTCAAGGGAAAGACTTTTAAGGATATTTAAAGCAATTCCTGATGAAATTCTCTTTAACCTTGCAACTTCAGACATTTTGTGGGATGAGGTTGTAGAGATAAAGGAATTAGGAGAAGAAGAAGTTTATGATATGACTGTCCCTGAAGTTCATAATTTTGTAGCAAATGACATTATTGTTCATAACAGTATTGAGCAAGATGCCGACGTTGTAATGTTTATCCATAGACCGGAAGTCTATAAGAAGAATCCTGATCCCGAGGAGCAGGGAATAGCAGAGATAATCATTGCATAGCAGAGAAACGGTCCTACGGGGACAGTGAAGCTTGCATTTATCAAAGAATTTACACGGTTTGAAAACTTGGAAGAGACACCGGTTCAGCACATTACAGAGGAGAAAGAAGAGGTTAAAGCTTCAGCTCCGGAGGAAGAGCCATTTATAATGGAAGATAATCAATTTAACTTTGATGATTCAGAAGATTATGATTTTGATTTTTGAGATTTGAGAATTGCTGTAATTTTCTTTTTATAACTCATATTTACTTTGTGGATTCATCCA
>CAJXJV010000015.1 GCA_913055135.1 uncultured Desulfurobacterium sp.
GGTGCTACAACATCTGTCTTCCCAAGTGATGAGCAAACATACCTCTTTATGAAAGCTCAGGGAAGAGAATCACAGTGGAGACCTCTCCAGGCCGATCCAGATGCTCAGTACGATGAGGTAATCGATATCGACCTTTCTGAGCTCGAACCTCTCATCGCTTGCCCACACATGCCCGACAACGTCAAGAAAGTTAAAGAAGTTGAAGGGTTAAGGGTTCACCAGGTTGCGATTGGTTCATGTACAAACTCTTCCTACAGAGATCTTAAAACCGTAGGTGAAATGTTCAAGAGAACTGGAAAAATGGTACATCCACTTGTTTCAGCTGCAATCTCTCCAGGTTCAAAGCAAGTTCTTAGGATGATGGATAAAGAAGGCTACTATGATGTATTCCTGAGAGCTGGATTTAGAATGCTTGAGAATGCCTGCGGTCCATGTATCGGAATGGGATTTGCTCCACCATCTGGAGGAGTTTCTGTTAGAACGTTCAACAGAAACTTCTACGGCCGTTCTGGTACAAAGGATGCAGAGGTTTACCTCGCTTCTCCAGAAACAGCGGCTGCAACTGCAATGAAGGGAGTTATTACAGACCCAAGAGACCTTGGAATTGAGGAGATCAAGGTATTCCTTCCAGAGAAGTTTGAGATTGACGACTCAATGATCTATGCTCCAGCTGCTGATCCAGATGAAGTTGAAATCTACAAAGGTCCTACAATCAACTACGTTGGTTATAAGGAGCCTCTTGGAGATAAGGTAGAGGGAGAAGTTCTCCTCAAAGTTGGTGATAACATTACAACAGACCACATCATTCCTGGTGGTGCGAAGATCCTCCCCTTGCGTTCAAACATCCCTGCAATCTCTGAGTATGTTTACTCAGTTGTAGATGAGACATTTGCTCAGAGAGCTAAGGAGAAGGGTGGCGGATTCATCGTTGGTGGTGAAAACTACGGACAGGGTTCTTCAAGAGAGCATGCTGCAATTGGTCCAATGTATCTTGGAATTAAGGCAGTAATCGCCAAGTCCTTTGCAAGAATTCACCATGCTAACCTTATCAACTTTGGAATCCTTCCACTTGTATTTGTTAACCCTGAAGACTACGACAAGATTGACCAGGGAGATCTTCTTGAGATAGATCTTTCAAACTTTGCTCCAGGAGAAGACAACATCATTACCGTAATCAACAGAACAAAGGGTATCTCCATTCCTACAAAGCACGGCCTCAACGAGAGACAGGTCAAGATTATCAAGGCTGGCGGCGTTCTCAAGTACGTTAAGGATAAGTTCGAAGGTAAGCTTCAATAATCTTTGGGGGCTTGTCCCCCTTTCACCTGAAGTTGAAATCAAGATGTGGAGGAGGATAAATATGGCAAAAAAACCAACTATTATCTGGACGAAAGTTGACGAGGCTCCCAGACTCGCAACTTACTCATTGTTGCCAATTATGAGGGCTTTTGTAAAGCATGCAGACGTAAATATTGAAGTTAGAGATATTTCCCTTGCGGGAAGAATCCTTGCTCAGTTTGGGTATGTCCCAGATGACCTTGCTTACCTTGGTGAGCTCGTCTGGAAGCCAGAAGCAAATATTATGAAGCTTCCTAATATTTCTGCTTCTATTCCTCAGCTTGTTGATGCTGTTAAGGAGCTCCAGTCTCAGGGATACGATCTCCCGGACTTTCCAGAGAACCCTCAAACTGAGGAAGAAAAAGAAATCAGGGCGAAGTACGACAGGTGTATAGGTAGTGTGGTTAACCCGGTTCTCAGACAGGGTAACTCCGACAGACGTGTTGCTCCACCTGTTAAGGAATATGCCAGGAAACATCCTCACAGAATGAGAGATGTTTCTCCAAAGTCTGAAAGCTATGTTGCTCACATGAAGAGCGGCGATTTCTATGAGAATGAGAAATCTGTGACTCTCAGGAAGGATACAAAGATTCGTTATGAGTTTGTTGATAAAGAAGGAAATGTAACTGTTCTCAAGGAGATTGAGCTTGGAATGGGTGACGTCGTTGACGGAACCTACATGAGCAGGAAGAAGCTCAAAGAGTTCTTTGAAGAGGTTATCAATGATGCCAAGGAAAAGGATATTCTCTTCTCACTCCACGTTAAAGCTACAATGATGAGGGTTTCAGACCCTGCAATCTTTGGTGATGCAATCAGGGTTTACTACAAGGAACTTTTTGAAAAGCACGGAAAAGAGCTTGAAGAGATTGGATTTGACCCTAACAAAGGTCTCATTGACCTTGAAAACAAACTTTCCAAGCTTCCACCAGAAAAGCAAGAGGAGATTAAGAAGACAATAGAGGAAATCTACAAGAAGCGCCCACGTCTTTACATGGTTGACTCGGATAACGGTATTACAAACCTTCACAGACCCAACGACGTTATCATTGACGCTTCTGTTCCTGCTGTTATCAAGAATGGACTCCAGGGCTGGGGACCAAGCGGAGAGACAGACGACTGTGTAATTACAATTCCAGACCGCTCCTACGCAACAATGTACAGCGAAATCGTTGAAGACATTAAAGTTCGCGGTCAGTTTGATCCAACAAAGGTGGGAAGCGTTTCAAACGTTGGTCTTATGGCTATGAAGGCTGAAGAGTACGGTTCTCACGATAAAACATTCTTCCCACCAGCAGATGGTGTTATCAGAATCGTTGATGAAGATGGAAACGTCCTCATGGAACACGAGGTTGAAGAAGGTGACATCTACAGAAGCTGCGTAACAAAGGATATTGCTATCCGCGACTGGGTTAAGCTTGCAGTTAACAGAGCTAAAGAGTCCGGTGAGCCAATTGTATTCTGGCTTGATCACATGAGAGCTCACGATAGACAGCTTATCGAGAAGGTAAAAGAAGAACTTCAAAAGTACGACCTTTCTGATGTTGAGTGGTACATCAAGCCTCCAAGAGAGGCAATGAAGTTTACACTTGAAAGATTCAGAAAAGGACTCAACACAATTTCCGTAACAGGAAACGTTCTCAGAGACTACCTTACAGACCTCTTTCCGATTATTGAAGTTGGAACAAGTGCGAGAGCTCTTTCCATTGTTCCTGAAATCGCCGGTGGTGGACTCTTTGAAACAGGTGCTGGTGGTTCAGCTCCAAAGCATGTTCAGCAGTTTGTAAAAGAAGGGCACCTCAGATGGGATAGCCTTGGAGAGTTTCTCGCATTTGTAGAAGCTCTCAAGCTTGCATACAAGCAATCAGGAAGCAATAACAAGAGAATCCTCATTATGGCAGACACTCTCTCCAGGGCAATTGGTAAGTACCTTGATAACGATAAGACTCCAAAGAGAAAGGTTGGAGAATTAGATACACGCGGTAGCCACTACTGGCTTGCACGTTACTGGGCAGAAGAGCTTGCTGCTCAAACAGAAGATGCTGAGCTTGCGAAAATTTTCGAACCTGTAGCGGCAGCTCTTATTGAGAACGAAGAAAAGATTTTAGAAGAAATTAGAGCAACTGAAGGCTCTCCAAAGGATATCGGTGGATACTACCATCCAGATGATGCAAAAGCTGAAGCAGCTATGAGACCAAGTGCAACATTCAACTCAATCATCGACTCAATTTAAAACAAAAATACGGGGGCTCCTGCCCCCTTTTTTAACCACTTTAAAGGAGGTCAGTTAATGGCTCAAAGAGGGATTAGGGAATACGACGGTAAAAGAATCCTTGCAGAGCACTGGAACAAGTACTTTGCTCCAGAGTTTGAGTACGACTTTAAATCAGTTCTTGTAACACCACAAACAGACTTAGATAAGCTTCCAGAAGAGTATCCATGGCTCAAAACGTTGCCACTTGTTGCAAAACCTGACATGCTCTTTGGTAAAAGGGGTAAGCTTGGGCTTATCCTCTTTAAGAAGGAAAAGCCCTGCGATGTTGATTACGAAACTGCAAAAGAGTGGATTAAGAAGAAAATGGAAGAAGATGTAGAGATTAAAGGAAAGAAAGGTAAACTCACTCACTTCCTCATTGAACCATGTGTTCCACACGCTCAGGAAGATGAATACTACGTTGCCATGACACTTGGTCAGGATGGTGACCACATCTTCATGTCTGCGTTTGGTGGAATTGATGTTGAAGAAAACTGGGACAAGGTAAGAGAAGTTGTTATTCCTGTTCTCGCAACAGATGAAGAAGCTGAAAAACTTATTGAAGAAAACGTACCTGAGGAAATAAAGGATAAAGAAAGGTATGCAGACTTTGTAAAGAGACTCTACAAGTTCTTCAAGGATATGCACTTTGCGTATCTTGAAATTAACCCTCTTGTTATGGTTGGAAATAAAATCTACCCACTTGACTTTGTAGGAAGACTTGATGATACGGCTCAGTTCCTGGTTGGTAGAAAGTGGGGTGAGATAGAGTTTCCGGCAGGATTTGGTGGAGAGCTTACACCAGAAGAGAAGTACATTAAGGAAATGGACGAAAAGTCCGGTGCTTCACTTAAACTCACAATTCTTAACCCAGAAGGTAGAATCTGGACTCTTGTTGCCGGTGGTGGAGCATCTGTAGTTTATGCCGATACTGTTGCAGACCTTGGATACGTTAATGAACTTGCAAACTACGGTGAGTACTCCGGTAACCCATCAAGGGCTGAAACAAGAGAGTACGTTAAGACTGTTCTCGATCTTATGACGAGAAAGAAAGATCCTCAAGGAAGACCAAAGATCCTGATCATCGGTGGTGCTATTGCTAACTTTACAGACGTAGCTAAGACATTTGACGGAATCATTGATGCTTTTAAAGAGTATGCTGATAAGATGAAAGAGGTTGGAGTAAAAATCTATGTACGTCGTGGAGGACCTAACTACGAAATTGGTCTTGCAAGAATCAAAAAAGCCGCAGAAGAGCTTGGTCTTCCAATAGAGGTTTATGGTCCTGAAACTCACATCACAGCAATTGTTAAAAAAGCTCTCACAGAGAATCCTTAATACGGAGGAGAGATAATGGGCAGACCAGATTACGTACTCTTTGACAGAAATACAAAGGCTATCTTCTGGAACCTGAACAGAAACGCTATCCAGAGAATGCTTGACTATGACTATACAGTTGGAAGAACTCCTTCTATCGTTGCAATAGTAGCTCCAACTCAAAACAGAAAGTTTGAAAAGTTCTTCTTTGGAACTCAAGAGATAATGATTCCTATTTATAAGTCCACTGTAGAGGCTGCTGAAAAGCATCCTGAAGCTGATGTTTTAGTTAACTTTGCATCATTTAGAACTGCTTACAATGTAACAATTGAAGCTCTTAACGTTCCAACTATTAGAACGGTAGCTATTACTGCTGAAGGTATCCCTGAAAGACTTGCAAGAGATATGGCTCATAAAGCCAAGCAGCTTGGAAAGTGGATTATTGGTCCTGCTACTGTTGGTGGTATTTCTGCCGGTGCGTTCAGGATTGGAAACGCTGGTGGAACAATTGAAAACATCGTTAAATCAAAACTTCACAGACCTGGTTCCTGTGGTCTTGTTACAAGGTCTGGAGGTCTTTTCAACGAACTTTCAAACATCATTGCAAGAAATGCTGACGGTATCGTAGAAGGTATTGCCATTGGTGGTGATAGATTTCCAGGTTCGGATTTCCTCGATCATCTCATTAGATTCCAGAAGAACCCACAGGTTAAGTACATGGTAGTGCTTGGAGAGGTTGGTGGAGAGCTTGAATACAAAGTTGCAGAAGCTATTAAATCGGGACTTATTACAAAGCCTGTAATCGCATGGTGTATTGGTACCATCGCAAAGCACTTTGGGGGAGAAGTTCAGTTTGGTCATGCCGGTGCTAAAGCAGGTGCTGACAGAGAAACAGCGGATGCTAAGAACAGAGCTCTGAAAGAGGCTGGTGCTATCGTTCCAGACTCCTTCAACGACTTTCCAGAGGTTATTGGAGAAGTTTACGAAGACCTTAAAGCTAAAGGCGAAATTGGCGAAATCGAAGAACCAGAAGTTCCACCAATTCCAGAAGATTACGCAAAAGCTGTTAAGGCAGGTAAAGTTAGAAGGCCTACAAACTTCATCTGTACAATTTCCGACGATAGAGGAGAAGAAGCTACATACTGTGGCATTCCAATTTCTGAAGTTGTTGAAAAGGACTACTCAATTGCTGACGTTATCGGTCTCCTCTGGTTCAAGAAGAAGTTCCCGGCATGGGCTTCCAAGTTCATTGACATGGTCATCAAGGTTGTTGCAGATCACGGTCCTGCTGTTTCCGGCGCCCATAATGCAAAAGTAACTGCAAGAGCTGGAAAAGATCTCATGTCCTGTCTTGCTACGGGTATTCTTACAATTGGACCAAGGTTTGGTGGTGCTATTGACGGTGCTGCCAAGTACTTTAAGATGGCAAAAGAAAGAGGAATGGATCCTTACGAGTTTGTTGACTACATGAAGAACGTTGAAAAGATACCAATTCCCGGTATCGGACACAGAATCAAGTCAACAAAGAACCCTGACAAGAGGGTTGAGCTTCTCAAGAACTTTGCAAAAGAAAACTTCCCATCAACGGAGCTCCTCGATTACGCTCTTGAAGTCGAGAAGGTTACAACAGCTAAGAAAGAAAACCTCATCCTCAACGTTGACGGTACAATTGGGGTTCTCCTTGTTGATATGTTTAGAAACCTTGGTTACACAGATGAGGAAATCGACGAGCTCATCAACGCTGGAGCCTTCAATGCCTTCTTCGTTTTAGGAAGATCCATCGGATTTATTGGACACATCTTAGATGAAAAACGCTTAGCTATGCCACTTTACAGACATCCATGGGATGATATTCTTTACGATGTCAGGAGACCTGAAGAAGCTTAATACTGGGGGACGGAAGTCCCCCTTAAGTCCTATATCCTTTTCGTTAAGAAGTAGTTACCGGCGGCAAAGAGAAGGAGCCCTTGGAAGGTTAAAATAATCATGTGATTAGTAAGTTTTCCGATTGATACCTCTTTTATTGCGATTGCGAGAGCGCCATCTATGTAGTACTTGAGGGGAGAAAAATGCGAAAGCCATTGCAAAACCTTAGGCATAGTCTCTATAGGAGTCCAACTCCCTGAAAGGTATAAAATTGGAATCAAAACTAAAATCGTTAGTTGAGAAACCTGAAGCATGTTCTCAGATACTGCAGCTATAAACATAGAAAGTCCTGTAGCAGCAAATGCGTATATTAATGTAAGAATCAGAAAATCAATTACCCCTCCTTTTACTGGGATTTCGAGAACCCATTCAATGGTTCCAACAAGAGCCAAAGTTGTGAACAGAACGACAAGCCCACCCATTGAAAGGGCTTTAGCCATCATGAAAAGACGCACTTTTAAGGGAGATACGACAACCATTTCTATATTGCCTCTCTCCTTTTCCATAACTACAGCGGCTGCTGGTAGAAGCAGTAAAAACAGAGTAATAACGGTCAGAAGTTCCGAAAAAGCCATAAACTCTTTACTTGAAGCATCCTGATTGAAGAAGATTCTCTCTTCTGCTTCCAATGGAGGAGAAAAGAAACCGCCGGTTAAAAATCGATAGATTATGGAAGAGGCATAGGCTGAAAAAAGAAAACTTGAGGATAGTTCGGCACCGTTTACAATTACACCAACAAACGTCTTATCGCCTCTTTTAAGCTTTTTTTCAAAATCCTTGGGAATTCTGATAATACCCACAGCTTTATCTTCTAAAAGAAGCTTTTCAATGTCGCTGTCGTTTAAAACGTAACCTTTAAAGTTAAAATAGTTTGGAGGGAAACGAGAAACGAGTTCTTTTGAAAGGTAAGAAAAATCCCTATCTTGAACGAAGAAAGAAGCGTTTTTCAGAGTAAGATCTATTCCAGTTGCAGCTAAATAGATATCCAGAGAAAAAGCATAAAGAGCGAAAAGGAGGAGCCCTTTATTCCTGAAAAATTGAACAATCTCTTTATAGAGCAGTATAAGGAACTTCACGACAGTTCCCTCTTTTTAAAGAAGAATAGTGTTAAGGAAAAAAGGGCAAAAAAGAAGAAAATAAGAATTCCAACATCCCTCAACAGGTAGTCAATAGGAGAATTTTTAAAGAAAATCCCTTTAAGGAATCTCAAATAGTAGAAGGTTGGTATGGAGTGAGCCATGAAAAGTGCGCCTCTGTCCATAGATGAAACAGGGGTTAAGTAACCAGAGTAAAGCATTGAAGGAACAATTGTTAAAATAGCAGTTCCTATGAAAGCAGCAGCCTGAGAACTGAAAAAAGAAGAAATCAGTATTCCAAAAGCCACTGCAACGGATAAATAAGCCACAGTTCCTATTGAAAGAGTGAGTATATCTCCCTTTGGTCTGACTCCAAAAAGGAACAGGACCATAGAAAGAGTAACAAGGAAAATCAGAAAAGAGACAAAAATACCTGAAACCATTTTCCCTAAGAGGAACTCAAGTTTTGTAATTGAAGAGGAGTAAATATTGTAAATAGAACCTGACTCTTTCTCTTTTACTATCAGTAAAGCAGAAAAAACAGCTGGAGATATTAGAAGAGCAATTGCAAGAGTCCCAACGGCAACGATTTTATCCTGATTGAGAGATTCGTTAAACCAGTATCTCGTTCTAATATCACACAGTAAATTGTTTCCTTTTTCTTTTAATCTTTTCAATGTTTCATTTTGAACTGTAGCTCTTATGTAACTCTTTATCACTTCTGCCCTGTAAGGAAAGGTTCCATCTATTAATGCCTGAAATTTAGCGATTTTGCCTTCTTTAAAACGTTTTTCAAAACTAAAAGGGAAAATAAGGACAAATCTCACTTCACCGTCTGTTAGCACTCTATCTATCTCCACTTCAGAATTCAGATATCCAGTGAGTTTGAAATACTCTCTATTCTCGGCAAATTCCGAAACGATTTTCCTCGAGAGGTTGGAATGGTCGTAGTCAAGAACAGCAAAGGGAACGTGTTTAACGTCAAGTTTTAAACCGTAACCGAAGACAATCATTATAAGAATTGGGACAAGGAAAACAGTAACAAGCGCCACTCTGTCCCTAAAAAGCTCCTTCAACTCTTTAACAATTATTGCTTTAATTTTCCTTACCTTCACTCTCTTCCACCTTAAAAACGAAGACGTCTTCCATTGTTATCTCTGATTTTGTTTGAGACATAGCAACCTCTTTTTTCAACTCGTCAGGAGTTCCAAGAGCGATAATTTTTCCCCTGTTCATCATCAAAATTCTGTCACAGTATTCCGCTTCATTCATGTAATGGGTAGTAACGATTACTGTAGTTCCAAATTTTCTGGAAACTCCCCTTATAAGTTGCCAGAAAACGTCTCTCTCAACTGGATCAACTCCAGAAGTTGGTTCATCAAGGAAAAGTATTGCAGGAGAGTGAATAAGAGCAGATAGAAGAGCAACTCTCTGCTTTATTCCAAGGGGAAGGTTCTTAACAATTTCTCTTTCAAACTTCCTAAGTCCAAGAGAAGAGGAAACACTGTCAAAAATCTCTTTAACTTTTGAAGGTTTAACACCGTAAACACTTCCCCAGAGAATTAGGTTTTCTATTACCGTAAGGTCGCTGTAAAGAGAAAATTTCTGTGACATGTAGCCTATAAGGTTTTTAAAGTTATTTTCTCTGTCGGCTACCCGTATTTTCCCTTCTGTAGGAGAGTAGAGTCCGATTATGGTTTTAATGAGGGTAGTTTTACCAGCTCCATTTGGACCAAGAAAAGCAAAGATTTCCCCTCTTCTAACAGTAAAGGAGACGTTATCAACTGCAGTGAACTTTCCAAATTTTTTCGTTACCCCTTCAACAGATATGGCTATATCTGGCACTTCAACTTTTGGCTTAAACTCTTCTGGAACCTCCACCCTAACAAGTCCGATTTTCTCAACAAAAACATCTTCAAGATTTGGCTTAACTTTCTTAATAGAAACGTTAAGATCTTTTAAAATTTCTCTAAGCTTTCCTTCTGAAGAAACTACTCTTAGCTTATTTCCTTTGAAACGAGGGGTCTTTGAAATAGTCCATGCTCTGTGGTAAGCCTCTTCAATATCTTTCCCTTCAACTACGAAAACTTCAAGGTCAACTTTAGTCAGCTCTTCAGGGGTTCCTTTAAAGAGTTCCTTCCCCTTTTCCATGAAGAGAATTCCTGTTCCTCTCTCTGCTTCATCAAGGTAGGAGGTTGAGACGATTACCGTAGTTCCGCCTCTGCTAAACCTGTAAATCAATTTCCAGATTTCCCTTCTTGAAAGGGGGTCAACTCCTGTAGTAGGTTCATCGAGGACAAGGAGTTTGGGTTTATGAATTAAAGAACAACAGATACCAAGCTTTTGCATCATACCACCAGAGAGCTTCCCTGCTTTTCTACGTTTGAAGGAATATAGACCGGTAATCTTTAAAAGTTCCTCCTTTCTCTTTTCTTTCTCTTCTAAAGGAACTCCATAGAGCTCAGCAAAAAAGTCGATATTCTCTTCAACAGAAAGCTTGTGGTAAAGATTTTGTCCCAATCCTTGAGGCATAAAGGAGATTTTCTCTTTTATCCTCTCAAACTCCCTTTCTTTATTTGGGTCTTCTCCAAATACTCTAAGGTTTCCTTCTTTATAACCTTTAACTCCACAAATTGCTTTAAGGATTGAAGATTTTCCAGCACCATCCGGTCCTATTAAAACAAACACTTCTCCTTCTTTAACCGAGAAAGAGATTCCATTTACGGCTATGACTTTACCTCTTCTGTAGGTAACTACAAGTTCTTCAGCTTCTACCACATTCATGGCAGCTTCTCTAAGGGAATAAAACAGTCAGCAGGCATTCCCGGTTTTAAAACGTGTTTCGGGTTCTCAAGAAGTTTCAGTTTTACCCGGAAAACCTCTTTAACTCTTTCTTCTTTTGTTTGAACATCTTTTGGAGTAAATTCTGCTCTGCTGCTTATAAAGGTAACCTTTACTGGAAACCTTTTTCCAGGATAAGCATCAACAGTGATGTATCCCTTCTGTCCTATTCTGATGAGCCCCAATTTGTTCTCCGGGATATAACCTTCAAAATAGAGGTTGTCTAAGTTGTAAATGGTAAATAGCTTCTGCCCTGCTGCTATAACTTCTCCCGGCTCAACAAGACGTTCAGCTATTGTTCCAGATATTGGAGACTTTATCTCAAGCTCAGAAAGAATAGCTTTAATTTTCTCAACAACTCCTTCGGCACTCTTTACCTGCTCCTTTAGAGTATTTACCTCCTCCTCTTTTGCCTTGATTGTTTCTCTAAGAGCTTCTATCTCCTTTTTAAGAGAAGAGACTTCAAGTCTTTTTGCAACAGCTATAGAAATCTCTTTTTCTGCCGCCTCCAAATTGGCTTTAGCAATTTTCATTTCTGCTTTAGCTCTATCAAGCAGTGCTTTTGCTCTCGCAAACTCCAGTTTCACAGCATCAAACTTGCTTTCAGAAATTACCCTCCTCCTATAGAGAGTGCTGAACCTTTCAAAGTCCTTCTTTGCCTTCTCGTAAGTTGCCACAGCCTCCTTAAGTCCTGCCTCTGCCATTTTAAGAGACTCAAATGCAGCTCTTCTTTTATCCTGTGCCATCTTTACAGCAAGAGAAGTTGTTTTCTCTGCTTCTTTCAACTTCTCTTTGGAAGCCAACAGTTTCTTTTGAAGGATTGCTACCTCTTTTTCTTTAGCTTTAACCGTTGCAATAAGGCTTCTATATCTTGCCAGAGCTGATTTAAGCTCAGCTCTTACTTCTTTAGAAGAAAGAGTTGTAAGAACTTCTCCTGCTTTGACGTTGTCACCTTCATCGTGAAACACCGTCTTAACCTTACCTGAATACTTTGCTGCAACATCGTATTGGTCACCTTCTACTCTACCGTTGAGGTAGAGGTAATTTTCTTCTTTATTCGTCCCCCATTGACAAGAAAAGAACAAAATTGCAAGCAGAAGCAAGATGAATTCTACATACCTTATGTTGTGTCTATATTTTCTGTGTTTTCTTCTTTTTCCTTTCATGATACTAACATTTTATCAGCTTCTGAACGGAATACCCTTTTTAAAGTGGCAAGTTGGGTTGATATAATAGCGCTATGGCTGTCTTTAGCTGCTACGTAGATGTTGAACGGTTCCTGGGTGAGCCAGTTAAGGAACTGGTTCGCTTTCTCGTCTGCCTGCGGAAGAAGGAGAGAATTCCAGTTATCACCCAGATTGCCCGTTTCTTTCAGCATGTTGATCACGTCTTTCAATTCTACCGCTTTAGAAATGAGAGGAAGGAGGAGTTCCTCAACCATCTTCCTATCTCCTTTTCAGAGAAGAGGATCCTCTGGAACCTGCTTGAGAACTTTTTTTTAAAACACTCTGAAAACGCATCTGGCAGACCCATTCCCCAGGATGACCTCATAGCCCTGAGAAAGGGAAGGCTCTTTGAGGAACTTGTTTTCCATCTTGGTCCCGTTGAAAAGGAGAAAGTGGAGCTAACCTCTATGCATTGCCAACCCATGGTAAACAGGAAGAGGCTTCCAGTTTACTGTAGGGAGAGAGAGCTCTCGGGAAAAAACCTTGACGTTGTTTTCTGGGGTAAAGAGTACATCGAAGGGTACGAGTGCAAGGGAAACGTAAAGTTCTTTTTAGAGTTTGGTCTGAGAAGTGGAGAGAGAGCCAGGAAGGTAAAGGAGAAGGTTCTCTACCTCAACCAGCTCTCGAAAACCCTTAAAAAGTTTTTCTCCGACGTCAGGATATACCTTGCCAGCTTCGCTCCGGACATTGACCTTAAAAAGTGCGAGGAACTCTGCAACAGATGGGTTTTAGAGTGCGGAGACCCCGGCCTCCATTTTAAGATAATTACCGTTGAGGAGTTCCTTTCCCATCTACCGACTTGAGTGTTGCAACGACACCTACCTCCTGCATAAAAAAAAGTCTTTACGGGAGAACCTTAGGTTTACTGAAAAAGTATCCTTGTACATATAGTGTTTCTAACTGATTTTCCTTTGCAATCCGTTCAAGTTCTCCTTTTACGTCCTCAGTCTCTACATATTCAGCAACAATTTTTACATTCTTTATCTTGGCAAACTGTAAAACACACGAAATAAAAGCTAAATCGAGTTTGTTTGATTTCATGTCCTTGACTATTGATCCATCAATTTTTAAACCATCTATTGGAAGTTCCTTGAGTAAGTTATAGTTTGCATATTTAACTCCAAAATCATCTATAAAAATAGACGTTCCTTTCTCTTTAAGAAATT
>CAJXJV010000016.1 GCA_913055135.1 uncultured Desulfurobacterium sp.
GTAACGATAACATCTCCAGGCAGGAGAGTCATAATCCGGGAGATAAATGAAACGAGCTCAAAAGGTGAAAAAATCATATCCGAAGTCCTGCCTTCCTGTCTTACCTCTCCGTTGACCCTCGTCGTTATTCTCAAATCTAAAGGATCCACAGAAGTTGATATCCAGGGACCATAAGGTGCAAATGTGTCAAAAGATTTTGCTCTCGTGTATTGACCATCTTTCTGCTGGAGATCTCTTGCAGTAACATCGTTAAAGCACGAGTATCCTAAAATGTAATCTGGAGCTTCTTCAGGAGTAACTTTCCTGCACTTTCTTCCGATTACAACTGCCAGTTCTCCTTCGTAATCTACACGTTCAGACATTTCTGGAAGGAATATTCTCATTTTGTTTGCAATGACAGCAGTTGAAGGTTTCATAAAGAGAAGAGGTTCTTCTGGCAGGGGTTTACCCATTTCCTCGGCGTGGGCTTTGTAGTTTAATCCCACAGCAACAATTTTTGATGGTCTTGTTGGAGAAAGAAACTTCACATCTGAAAATGAAAGGACTTCCTCTGTTGGAGTTATGGACTCCATAAGGTCTGTAACTCTCTTTTCCTTTAAAGGAACAATTTCCTTTCCCTTAATAATCCCAAAAATTGATCTCTTTCCTGCTTTAAACCTTCCGATCTTCAAGGAACGCCCTCCCTATGAAACATTATCTTAAACATTCACAATTCCAAACATCTTCCCAGAAACCTGAATTCTATCTCCGTCAGCAACATCAGGACAAACAGGAGTCAATATTTTTAGATTCATTTCTTCCACTAAAATATTGATTGAGAAAAGCTTCCGGTCTTCCACTTCTATTTTATTAATGGAAGTTACTATCCCAACAGCGAAGTACTGGTTCAGATTGGAAAAAATGCAGGTGTCAAAAATTTCTTCCGGTCTTAGCTTCAATTCTTTTACAAGCCTTTTTGTTTCCCTTTCACCCAACTCTCTTTCAAGCTTTTCCATCGCTTTTTCGTTACCTTTAACGGCAAGCTTTAGAATCTCCCTGTGCTCGTCAGCGACTTGATCAAAGTGAACAAGAGGTTCCAGCTTTTTAACTTCTCTTGCATAAAGGCTTAAATTCACGCTATGTTCTGAATCTGAAGAGAGCCTTTCAGGAAGTTCGCACAGATTACAAAGTTCAAAGAAAAAGCTATTTCCTGTAGAAATCTCTACAGCTTCGACAAGAAGGGTAAATTCTTCTAAAGATTGAATCTTGAAGTTGAAATCTTCAAAGGTATAAACCGCCCCATTCTTATACGCCATGTAACATCCAAGAGGTTTATCTTCTCTTTTTGAGAAGAAAGACCTTGACTCCTTTCTGAGAAAGTAGAAGTAAACACCAAAATTCTCATCAACCTCAAACTTTTTACAGAGTAACTTTTCCTGAGAATCGAGAAGATCCTCAAAGACAAAGTGGGTAATTTCTACTTCCTGACCTCTTTCTTCGGCTAAGGAACAAAATTCCTCTTTGTTCAGCCCCAGAATACTGAAACTGTCGTCCATTCAATCTCCCCATAAGATTTAAACGGGGGATTGTCTCCCCCTTATTCATGAATCTCAAGAGCATTGAAAAAGAAAGGAATTTCATAAGCTGCGGATTCAGGTGAATCGGAAGCGTGAACGGCATTTCTTCCTACATCTGTACCATACTTTTTTCTGATTGTCCCTTCAGCAGCCTTTGCAGGATCTGTAGCTCCAATTATCTCTCTTACCCTTGCGATGGCATCTTCTCCTTCAAATACCATAGGTACACATGGTCCTGAAGACATAAAGTCTGTTAACTCATCATAGAAAGGTCTATCTTTGTGAACGATATAGAACTTTTTAGCCTGCTCCTTTGAAAGGTGAACCATCTTTATCGCAAGGAGTTTCAGGTCGTTCTCCTGAAGTATCCTGACAATATCACCGATTGCATTTTTCTTAACCGCATCAGGTTTCACAATTACAAGAGTTCTCTCTACTGCCATCTTTCTCCTCCTGACTTTAAAATATTTAGCCAAAATTATAACCAAGTTTTTCGATTAATACATTCATTTTCTTTCTTCCTCTGTAATCAAAAGATGAATAGTTGTTTCCCTGTGGGAAGGAAATATTATGGTAGAATTTCCTTATGAGAAGGAAAGAACTAATTAAAGAGATTATAATCTCCTTTCAAAGAAGAGAACTTCCGCATATTGTTGAGAGGGAACTGAAACTACCCTTAGATACTGGCATAATAATAACCGTTACCGGCGTCAGGAGAAGTGGAAAGACTTATCTCCTCTACCAGACAATAGGAGAACTGAAAAAAAAGGTTTCTCCTGAAAGCATCGTTTATTTCAACTTTGAGGATGAAAGACTTGAACTCAAAAGTGAAGAGCTAAGCCTTATTGTTGAGGCGTATAGGGAGCTCTACCCTGACAAGAAGCTTTCAGAAGTTTACTTTTTCTTTGACGAAATCCAGAATGTAGAAGGCTGGGAAAGGTTCATCAGGAGAATTTACGATACCGAGACGAAAAACATCTACTTACCGGTTCAAACTCAAAACTCCTTTCTTCAGAGATTGCAACTGCTCTAAGAGGTAGAACGCTTAAATATGAGCTCTACCCTCTCTCTTACAGGGAGTTTTTGAAGTTTAAAGGCTTAGACTTAAAACCAACAGATGTCTATCTCCCAGAGTTAAGGAGCAACGCAAAGAAACTTTTTGAAGAGTTTCTGTACTGGGGAGGATTTCCGGAAGTTGCCTATTTTGAGGATGATGAGCTAAGATTGAAAACTCTTCAGGAATATTTTGATGTGATGGTGTATCGAGATCTGGTTGAAAGGTTTAACTTCAAGAATCTTCCTGTTGTTAAATACTTCCTGAAAAGATGTATAGAGAGTATTACATCTCCCCTTTCTGTGAACAACATATATAACGAGCTTCGCTCTCAAGGATATAAAGTCTCTAAGGATACCCTCTATTCACTTCTTGAGGCGGCTGAAAGTGTATATCTATTGAAACTACTTAAAAAATTTTCCCGTTCTACATTAAAGGTAGAGCTGAGCCAGAAGAAAAGTTACGTTATTGACAACGGACTTGTTAACGCAATTACTTTTTCGTTCTTGGAAGATAGAGGAAAATTACTTGAAAACCTCATCCATCGGGAACTACTGATTAGATTCAGGGATATTTTCTACTTTAAAGAGAAGAAAGAGTGTGACTTTGTAGCTTTTAAAGGAAAGAAGGTCTATCCTATCCAGGTAAGCTACACTGTTGAAGACGAGAGAGCCTTCCAGAGAGAAGTAGAAGGACTGTTAGAAGCCTGCAAGTTCTTAGGAGAGAAGGAAGGGTTAATTCTTACCTACGATGAAGAAGAGGTTGAAATGGAAAATATTAAGATTTTATTGCTTCCAGCATGGAAGTTCCTACTTGGAATACAGTAAGCATTCTGTTTTAGCAGAAGGTGAAACATAACCTTCTCTGTTTTGCGTAAGGTCAGTTACTACTGTTTAACAGTTCCTTTCTTACCTTCTGGAGATAATTGTGAGCCAACCTTGTAGGTTCTGGAATTCTGTATCTCCCTTCAAGGCTATTCATAAAGGAAAGTGTATCTTCTAAAGTTACAAGGTTTCCGGGCGAAATGTAAACAGGCTTAACCTTGTCCCTATTTCTCAAAACGTATCCCAGAATCTCTTCTGTTTTTGGGTCAATGATCGGCTCATAACATCCTCTCTTCTCACATGGTTCCTTGAAAACTCCGTAGAGGGGTTTCTTTGCACAGCCAATGGTAGGAACTTTCTCAACTATTCCAAAGTGAGCTGCTATTCCGAGCCTTCTGGGATGAGCAATTCCATGACCATCAACAATAACAAGGTCAGGTTTGTTTTTGAGTTTTCTAAAAGTTTTAACCAGTAGAGGAATCTCTCTGAAAGCCAAAAAACCCGGTACATAAGGTACTTTAATCTCTAAAATCTCATGGGTATATTCAACAACCTCAAGGGAAGGGTAAGAAAGAACAATAAATGCCCCTATTCCTGTAGTTGGAGTTTTGTAGGGATTCAAAAAAGTTAGATCGCAACCTGCAACAAGTCTTACTCTTCTTAAAGGCTTGAAGAAAAGCTTCTTTCTCAGTATTTCCTGAGCTTTTCTTGCTTTTCTGAAATCAAATTTCAAGTCTCCATCCTCGAAAGCAGTATAAGTCCAATCGAAAGAAACATAAACTCTGGAGCAAAAGCAGCATAAAGGGGTGGAAGTAGCCCGCTCTTTCCAAGGCTTGTAAAGAAAGAGACGGTCATCCACATGAGAACTATGAGAGCAGCAGCAATTACAAGAGTATAGCCTTTTCTATTTCTTGGATTAAAAACTCCTAAGGGAATTCCTATTACGGCAACTACAAGAGGAAGAAAAGAGATGGCAAACTTTGAGTATAGATCCACAAGATAACTTCGAACGTCGTATCCAACCTTTTCAAGCTGTCTGATAACTTTGTAGAGAGAAATAGAACTCATTATCTCTGGCTCAATGCGGGTGAGGACAAGATCCTTTTTTCCAATTCCAAGATCAATTTCCTTTTCAGGGTAGCTCTTAACTTTTAAGTTGAGTAAATCTCTCTCAAAACAGTCCTTCAGTCTCCAGACCCCCCCATCTTTAATGTTAACTCCATAAAAAGCATCAATTCTCTTAACGGGAGAAAATTCCTTTCCAAGGAAAAAAATTGAGATTCTCTTAGCTTCAAAAGTTTTGGGATCAATTTGCTCCATAAACACAAAAAGATCACTATTCCTCTTAAACCAGACAGAGTTTCCCGAAATGTGGAGGTTCTTTTTCTTCTTAACCTTGTATTGAATTTCCTTTGCCAGGGGAATTGACCGGGGAACAACCATCTCACTTATCAAACAAGAGACCATTGAAGAGAGAAGTGCAAAAAAGAGTATGGGAAGTGAAAACCTGTAAAGGCTAATTCCAAGAGATTTGACTACTATCAGTTCACTGGAAGAAGAAAAATTCGCAAGAGTTACCATGGTAGCAATGAGGGTTGCTATTGGAATAACTCTAACCATGTAAAGGGGAATTCGGTAGATAACGTAAAGAAGACCCTCTGTGATTCCCGATTTCAGGAAAGAATCTACATTGCTGACAAAATCTATAACGATGAAAAGAACAATAAATGTAGTCAGAGAAAGGAAGAAATATTTTGCTGTTTCAAAAAAAACGTATCTATCGAGTATTTTTACCATCTTCCACCAACTCTCAACTCCATTTTCTCTTTTATCGCCTGGACGTAGAGGAAGAATCCAGGAATGAGGAAAAACAGATCCGGTATCAGAGGAAGTAAAACAATTCCTGTCTTAAAAGCAATTTTCTTCGTAAGTGTGTAGAGTATGTAGTAAACGACAATTATTAATAGGCTGATAAGAACTCCAAGTCCTATTGAACCTCTTGGAATGGTAACTGCAATAGAGAAAGCTAAAATTCCAACGACTAAAGGAGCAAAGGAGAGTCCTGTTCTTTTGAAGAGTTCTACTTTTGCCTCAATGCTGTTAGAAGAAAGTAGTTTTGGAAGAGCTTTATATTTTGTCGCCTTAAACCTTTCCTTTTCCGTAAATCTGTAGAGTTTGACTGTATAGTTCTTAAAGTCTAAGATTTTAAACTCTTCTGGCTTTTTCCAGTTGAGAAACTCTCCACTTCCATCCTGAATATCGAGAAAAACAGTATCTTTTTCAGTTCTCAAAATTCCTTTTTTTGCAAAGATTGTTATGAGCTCATCCTTTTTTACAAGAGAAACCATAAAGTTCTCAAGATACCCTTTTTCTGGATAAATCTTTTCCACGTAAAATGTAACTCCCGGAAAATTGGAACTGAAGTTCTTTGGTGATATGCTCATTGTAATCTTCTTTCTTACGAGCTCCTCAATCTCCTTTTTCATCGCAACATTACTCTTTGGCATCAGGAACATAAGGGAGTAAAAAGAAAAAAGAGAGAAAACAACCCCTAAGAAAAAGACAGGTTTTGATAGCTCCTTTGTACTGACTCCACAGGATTTTAACGCAACAAGCTCATTATTGTTTCCAAGCTGGATAAAAACAATCAAAACGGAGAGAATGAAAGACATGGGAATTGTTATTCCCAAAAAGGCTGGAATTCCCTTGACAAGAACGGAGAGAAAATCCAGAATGGAGACTCCCTGACCAAGGACAGTTTCTGCAATTGAGGATGCCCTGTCCATCAAAATAACAAAAATGAAGAGTCCTAAGGTAAGAAAGAAAACCCTGAGAATCTCAAGTAAGAGATAACGGTGAACTATCTTTATCTTCATTTCACCTTTTTAACGTGCTTATACCAGTCAACAACAATAGCACTTGCTATGAAAATTGAAGAGTAGGTTCCGACAATAATTCCAACTAAAAGAACAAATGCAAAGTCGTTTATTACCCCTCCACCAAAGAGGTAGAGACAGAGAACAACAAAGAAGGTTGTCATTGAAGTAATCACCGTTCTGGAGAGGGTCTGGTTAATGCTCTCGTTTACTATTTCCTCAAAAGGTTTGCTTCGAAGAAGAACTTTCATGTTTTCCCTTATCCTGTCATAGACAACAATTGTATCGTTTATGGAGTAACCGATAACTGTCAGGAGAGCTGCTATAACGGGAAGACTAAACTCTCTGCCAACAGTCATGAAGATTCCAGTTGTTGCAAGGGTGTCATGAACAAGAGCCAAGATGGCTCCAAAGGCAAATATCGGCTCAAACCTCCAGGCAACGTATATGAGAATTCCAATCAGTGCATAGATAAGAGCCATTATTCCCTTTTCTCTCAGCTCCTTTCCAACAGTAGGACCAATCATCTCAACTCTTCTTATCTCAACCTTTCCATCAAAAGTTTTCTTTACAACTTCTGTAACAGTATCCACAATCCCATTAGGATCCCCTTTTACAGGAGCTTTTATAAGAAATTCATCAACAGTCTCTATGTTCTGAACTGTTACTCCATCAACTCTTCCCTTAAACAGTTGTCTTAAAGTTTCCGTATTGACGTTTTTATCCTCTACCTTAACCTGAACAAGAACTCCACCGGTAAAGTCAATTCCGAACTTTGGCCCTTTTACAAAAACTCCGTAGAACAAAGAACCTAATATTAAAGTCAGTGATATTAAATAGGCAATGTATCTGTTACCTATAAAATCAAACTTCCTTTCCATCAACGGCTCCTTAAATGCTGAATATTCTTGGTTTGTACTTAACGATTATGTCAAGAAGAACTTTTGTGACGAAAACTGCAGTAAACATACTTGAGAGGATACCGAGAGAAAGGGTTACAGCAAATCCTTTAATAGGTCCTGTTCCAAACTGGAAGAGGACGGCAGCAGCAATAAGAGTTGTTACGTTGGCGTCAATGATCGTTCCCCACGCTCTTGAAAATCCAGCTTCTACTGCAGAATAAAGGTTTCTTCCTTTTTTAAGTTCTTCCCTTATCCTCTCAAAGATGATGACGTTAGCATCAACTGCCATACCGATTGTGAGGATAAAACCTGCTATTCCAGGGAGGGTAAGTGTGGCTCCAAGGAGTGCAAGTGCTGCCCAGAGAACAGCAACGTTCATTAAAAGGGCAAGGTCTGCAATCACACCGGAAAGTTTGTAATAAACAACCATGAAAACCATAACAAGGATAAGACCCGCAATTCCTGCCTTTACACCCTTTTCAATGGACTCTTTACCAAGAGACGGTCCAACAGTTGTCTCCTCAATTATCTTAACGGGAGCAGGAAGAGCTCCAGCTCTGAGAACAATTGACAGATCCTTAGCTTCCTGATAGGTAAACTGCCCTGTAATCTGTCCTCTTCCTCCAATCGAAGATCTTATTACCGGGGCAGACTGAACTTTGTTATCAAGAACAATGGCAAGTCTTGTTCCTATGTGTTTTGATGTGTACCCTTTGAAAATCCTTGCTCCTTCAGAGTTTAACTCGAAGCTTACAGCTGGCATTCCGTACTCATCCATACTTGGATAGGCATCTTTAAGGTAAGCACCGGTAAGAATTGGCTCTTTCTTCAGGATGAAAAACTGATAGCCCACAACTTTTCCACTCTTATTTTTGATCTCCTGAATCAAAACCTGTTGATCCTCTGGAACAGATCCGCCAAACTTCTTAACAAGATCTTCAAAGGAAACAACTTTCAGCTCCTTTTTTTCTCCGGTTTTTACAACGTAGAACTTTGGACCAGATGGTGATGGTTCAACAGAAACTGTTTCCCCGGAAGGAATTGTTCCTCCAAGTTTTGTTATGAGCTCATCTGGAGTTTGAGCTGTGTCAACAACCTCTTTAAATTCAAGTTTTGCAACTTTTCCAATTACTTTCTTTGCCCTTTCAGGATCTTTAATACCGGGGAGCTCCACAATTATCCTGTCTCTCCCGTTTCTAACTATTACAGGCTCTGCAACTCCAAGTTCATCAACCCTGTTTCTTATTGTCTCAAGTGCCTGTTCTGCAAGCTTATCTATCTCTTTTGATACGTAAGAAGGTTTTAAATCAAGAACTACTCTGCCATCTTCTGTCTTTATGTCAAACATATCTCCATAGTCTTCTTTAATTAATTCCAGAGCCTTTGAAAGATTATTCTTTTCCAGGAGAACTATTTCTATCTTCTTCCCATCTCTTTTTGCATTTAACACTGGTATATCTTCATTTTGAAGTCTGTTTTTGATCTCTCTTAAAGCAGCAGAAACTTCATCTTCCATTGCCTTTTCTAAATCTATCTGAAGAACAAGGTGAGTTCCGCCCTGAAGGTCAAGTCCAAGAGTTACCGGTTTTGTTAAAACAACGTAGAGTGAACCTACTAAAACCAGAAGAACTACAGCTATTCGGAGCTTCAAACTTTTCATTACTTTACTCCTTTACTCTGACTTGGAAAACTTCGGAATTATACCTACATACGTGCTAAACTCCTTAACTATCCTCTTTCCAGAACCATTCGAGATAAGAAATTAAATCATACTTTTCTAATACAGATTGGATTACTCTATTAATCCTTTTTTCCAGTTCCCAATTCTCTTCTGCATCAACGTAGACTTTAATCCCAATGTCAGCTCCTTCTATAGCTTCTCCGACATCCAGCTTTACAGGATAACCTTTCTTTTTTAATGCATCCTGTACTTCATTTAGAACTTCAAGAGTTGTTTTTTCTGTTATCATCTATCACCTCAAACAAACGGTTAGTGAGGTTAATGTATTCCTTAATTGCTTCTGAAGTAATACCTTTAGTTGTGTAATCAGCTCTTCTTCTCTTCTCATAAAACTCTTTAAGTAAGCTAAGTTCTTCTGCTGAAAGTGGATTCCCTATTTTGTAAAGCCAATGAAGAAAAGGTTTGAGAATACCTTTATGTTTCCATCCTCCCCCTGGTGGTTTTCCGCAAACAGCAACCATTAGAGAGAACGTTGCATAGTAGAGTCTGGAGATAGAATCTCTGTAGAGTCCCAATTCATAAAGTGTAGTGCCTGCTTTCCTGTGTTCAGATGCTTTTTCTATCCAACTACTAAACCAAATCTTTACCATTTTAACTACCTAAAGGTCTGTGTCGTTAATTCTCAGTCTGAACTTAAACCCCAATCTCTCTGTAGCCCTGCGGCACATCTCCATTCTGGGCTGAAAGATACTGAAGTAGTCAAGTAAATCTGAAATCTCCGTATCTATCCTCAAAACAAGGCGTATTATACGATTTTCTTTTTCAACTTCTAAATCAGCATCAAGAACAGCGTAGTTAACTCGATCGTGAATATCCTGAAAAATGTTCCTTTCATCCCTTACACGACTTCTATGAACGTGAGATTTATCAGCAATCACAAGAGCAGAAGCAACTTCCGTTGCCGGAATGCCGGTTTCTTCCTCGTGGTTTCCTATTGCGTAGGTAATTTCTGTCAGGTCATCGTCAAAAAATCCTTTTTCCTTGAGAAGGTTGTAGGCAATGATAGCACCGTTTTGAGCATGGTCGTGGCGGGATATGACGTGGCCAATATCGTGAAGAAGTCCAGCTATCCCTGCTAACTCAGCTTTCCTCCGATCACCAATGGTTTCGAGGAGAACAAACCTTGCCTTTTCAGCGACCCAGCCAGCGTGCTTGATTCCATGATCGGTATAACCCATTTCTTTTAGGAAATAGTCCGATCTACTAATGTAGTAGAGAATTTTCTTGTCCTTCATCAAATCCCTGTAAGTAGGAAACTCTATAGTTCTTTCCATTCTAAAACCTCACACTTACATCGGCTGAAAACAGCCTTTTTATTTTTCCATCCATCTCAGATTCGACAACAAGACAACCATCAGTATCTATTCCAAGAGCTCTTCCTGTATAACGTCTGTTCCCTTCAACAACAGTAACTCTTTTGCCAATTAAAGGACAGCTCTTCTCAAATTCCTTTACGTCAAACATTCCTTTTGATAGTTTATTGTAGTACCTATTCACTTCAAAAATAAGTTTTTCAAGAAGTTTCTCTCTGTCAAAAGAAATCCCTTCAATTAGTAGAGAAGTTGCAGGAACCTCAAGAGATAAAAGTTCTTCTTCAGTATAGCTCAGGTTTATCCCTATTCCAGCAATCAGGCGGTCTGACAGGAGCTCTGGAAGAATTCCAGAGACTTTTCTTCCATTTATATAAATATCGTTGGGCCACTTCAGATAAAACCCGTCATCTAAACATTTTAAAGTGTTAAGAACTGCAACACCAAAGGCAAGACTTGAAAGGGAAGCTATTTTTGGACTTATCGGAGAAAACATAAAGGAGACATAAAGTCCCTTCCCTTCTTCAGAAATCCACTTCTTTCCTCTTCTCCCTTTTCCACCTGTTTGCTTCTTGGCAACCACACAGAGTCTATGGCAAAAATCAACACGTTTAAGATATTCGTTTGTTGAATCCACTTCCTCGAGAAGAATTAATTTCATAAACTGCCCCAGGAAAATAAAGTAATGTAAGTGACACCAGAATTTTTCTGAAGAAAAAGGCAGAAGGGGGAGGGTAAATTATACCCTCCCTCAAAAATTTTATGTGGTAAGGAATTTCCTTACTTTTTCAACAATGTGGGGAAGAGTTTTCTTAACAGGTTCGCTCAATGAAGGTTTAAACATCTGAATGTCTTCCACTTCCACACCAATAAATTTTATGTACTGCGGCATATCCTCTTTAAACGTCAAATAACCGGTGGCTATTACCTCCTTTAAAGACAATGAGTGTGTTAAACCTCCAAAATAGTTCTCACTATTCCCGCTTGGTTCTATGAAAAACTCAACGATTTCTCCCGGCCTGTGTCCAAATTTAACTCCATCGACAATAACTGCTTTCTCATAACCAAACATGTGATTGAGCATATTCAAAGTTGGAGAGAGAAAATGAACCGCCTTTACTTCCTTTTCAAGAGCTTTAACTACCCAGAATCCCACTCCGTCATCTCTAAAATTAGGATTACCAATCCCTATGAGAATCCCCTTCATCAGACCTAAAAATTCCTCAACTTTTTCAGAAGTGTTTTATCCTTAGAATAGACCTCAACCTGTATTGGCAGGTACCCTGGATATGCATGAGTGGCACATGCAAGGCACAGGTCGTAGGGTCTATGCGCCATCTCCACGAAGTTCAGAATACCCTCGTTCACTTCACCTTCTTTAATAAAGTACTTTGCAGCCTTTTTGACTGCAACCTGAATAGATCCTTTGTTGAAGGTTGTTGGAACTATAAGATTAGCATCTGTAACAATAGCGTTAGAGTCTGTCTTGTAGTGATGAATTAACGTTCCCCTTGGTGCTTCAACTATTCCAACTCCCTCTCCAGAAACTTCTCCAAGAGGTGCACACGTTTCTGGATCTGTAATGTCAGGATCTTGTGCAATTTCCTTTATCATTTCTGCCTGATTTAAGATTTCAATTGCTCTTGCCCAATGGTACGCAAAAATGTTGTAAACAGGTTTTTTTCCGAAAAACTCTACCATTTCCTCGTACTCTTTCTGTGCAAGCGGAGTACTGTAACCTTCTGAGACATTAAACCGTGCAAGTGGTCCAACACTACAGAGACTTGTTCCCTCTCCATCAACAAAGCCCTTCCACTCTATCTTCCTAAGGTAAGGTGCCTTTGAGTAACTCCAGGGAATTGTCTTTTCTGCAATGTAGTCAAGATATTCCTTACCTCTAAATCTTCCAATTTCTTTTCCATCGTGGGAGACAATTTTCTGAGTTCCGTCGTAGTAGGCAACCTTTTCATTTTCGTCAACAGTTCCAAGGTAGTTGGTAACAACTTCGAATGTGTCACTCCTCAAAAGCTTAGAATACTCAGGGTTCTTTACAACTATTTCTTTAAACAGATTTACGGTTGTTTTACCAAGTTCAATGCAGTCGTCTGCAAGCCTTAGAATTTCCTGTCTCTCCTCCTCTGTGATGTTCCTTGACCATCCCCCTGGAATAGCAGATACAGGGTGAGCAGGCTTACCTCCAAGCATCTCAACTATTCTAACAGCTGAAAACCTTTTCTTTAAAATGTCCTTAACTACATCTCTTCCCACTCTCTTGGCAACTCCTATGATGTTCCTCTCCTCTGGAGGTGCCGTTGGACCACATATGAAGTCTGGAAGCCCGAGAGCGTAGAGAATTTCAGTGTGGTCTTCTATGTGATGAGCTAAGAACAGTAATCTCCTTAACTTTTTAGCAACAGGTGGGGGCTCAACAGAGAATATCTCGTCTGAAGCCTTTAATGAGGCAGTAAAGTGGACAGCTCTACACACTCCACAGATTGTACTTGCAGTTCTTGGTACTTCTTCTATAGGCATTCCCTGAAGGAATTTTTCGTATCCCATGAATTCAACTACCTGAAAGAATACTTCATCAACGTTTCCGCTATCGTCCAAGAAAATTGTGATCTTCCCGTGACCCTCAAGTCTTGTTATAGGTTCTATCTCTATCTTGCGCATATCTCACCTCCCCATTAGCTATTCTTTTGGTCTTATAAGTGTTGACTTCGGCAGACTATACCTGTAAAAGAGATGAATGGGAGCCGGAATTTCCTTCAAGAGTTCCCTGTTTTCAAGAGCAGTTGCTATGGTGCTGATTGCTTTAA
>CAJXJV010000017.1 GCA_913055135.1 uncultured Desulfurobacterium sp.
CCTTTACTGTTAACGAACTATTGGCTGTTCTTGAAGAGCTTAAAGAAGGGACATTAGAACGTAGAGAAAGAGTTTTAGAGCATGAAGAAGAAGAAAAATTAGAGATTGTTCTTCCAGAAGAAGCTACCGTTTCTCCTTCTGAACAGGAGGAGTTGGAAATCATAGAGCTTGAACCAGAAGAAATAGAGGTACAACCAGAACAGCTATCACAAGAACAAGAGGAGCAACAACCAGTAAAACCAGCAAAAGAAAAAACTTTATCAACTTCAGTAGTAGCAACATCAACAGAAATCAGTAAAGAAGAATTGAAGGAGATACTCAGACCAGAAATAGAGAGTTTGATTCGCGAAATCGTCTGGGAGGTAGTTCCAGAAATTGCAGAAAAAGTAATAAGAGAGGAGATAGAAAAGCTCGTAAAGAGCAGGCTTGCTTAGATGTTCAGAGTTGGTATAGGCTATGATGTTCACAGACTTGAAAAAGGCTATTCTCTCATAATTGGTGGTGTTAGAATTCCATTTGAAAAAGGTCTGAAAGGACATTCTGATGCAGATGTTCTTGTTCACGCAATATGTGATGCAATTCTTGGTGCTTTAGCACTTGGAGATATAGGAGAACACTTTCCAGACAGTGATGAAAGATACAAAAGGATATCCAGCTTAGTACTTTTAAGTGAAGTAAATGAAAAAATCAAAAGTTCTGGTTATAGAGTTGAAAATGTTGATTCAATAGTAGTGGCACAAAAACCCAAGCTGAGTCCTTATAAGTTTCAAATGAGAAAGAATATAGCTGAGGTGCTGGAGATTCCTGTGGATAGAGTTTCGGTGAAAGCTACAACGACAGAGAAGTTAGGTTTTGAGGGAAGAGGTGAAGGAATATCCGCTCAGGCTGTGGTTCTTCTAAGGAAGATAGAGGAATGATACAGGAGGAATTGATATGGAAATGGACATAATAGAAATTATGAAGATTGTTCCACACAGATATCCTTTTCTCC
This sequence comes from uncultured Desulfurobacterium sp., assembly GCA_913055135.1. GTDB lineage: Bacteria > Aquificota > Aquificia > Desulfurobacteriales > Desulfurobacteriaceae > Desulfurobacterium. Next base: position 992 of record CAJXJV010000017.1, read on the forward strand.
TTGTGGACAAAATCATTGAATTTGAACCGAAGAAAAGGATAGTTGGAATTAAAAATGTAACCATGAATGAACCTTTCTTTCAGGGACACTTTCCAGGGCATCCGATAATGCCGGGAGCTCTTCTCATTGAGGCAATGGCTCAGGTGGGTTGTGTTCTAATGTTTAAGTCCTTTGACTTAACTCCTGAAGAGTACGTTGTCTATTTCATGGGAATAGATAAGGCACGTTTCAGGAAACCTGTAAGACCTGGGGATACTGTAAAGTTTGTCCTTGAACCAAAAACTATTAAGAGAAAGCTTTCAAAGATGGTAGGTACAGCTTACGTTGGGGAAGACGTTGTGTGCGACGCTGAAATAATGGCGATGATAGCGAGGAAGTAATGGTTACCATTCATCCTGCTGCTGTTGTTGAAAAAGGTGCTGAGTTAGATGAAGGTGTTATTATAGGTCCTTTTTCTTATATAGGGAATCGGGTAAAGATTGGTAAGAATACTGTCATAAAACAGGGTGCCGTAATTGAAGGAGATACGGCAATAGGTGAGGAATGCACGATATTTGGTGCAAGCATAGGCGTAGAACCTCAGGACCTCAAGTATAAAGGTGAACCATCAAAGGTGGTAATTGGCAATAGGGTTAAGATCAGGGAATATGTAACCATTCACAGGGGAACTGAAGGCGGTGGAATGGTGACTAAAATTGGAGATAATGTTCTCCTTATGGCTTACTCTCACATTGCCCACGATTGTTTGATTGGTAACAACGTTATTGTGGCAAATGCTGTCCAGGTTGCAGGTCATGTAATCATTGAGGATTTTGCAATTGTTGGAGGTCTTTCTGGAATTCACCAGTTTGTAAGGATTGGGAAACACGCGATGGTTGGTGGAGCTTCAGCCGTTCACAGGGATGTTCCACCCTTTACAGTTGCTCAGGGAAATAGAGCAAAACTTGAGGGAATAAACATTATTGGTCTTAAAAGAAGAGGATTTTCAAGAGAGACGATAAGGGCACTTACTACCGTTTTTGAGATGGTTTTCAAGACCGATGAACCGCTCCAGGTTTCCTTGAACAAAGTTGAGGAGGAATTTGGGGATATTCCAGAAGTTATTGATTTTGTCAATTTCGTCAGAAATAGCAAGAGAGGAATCTGTCCGGCTTGAAGTTAACAAAGGAGACGGTTCTAAACAAGCTTGTTTTCTTAGGAACTGCTGGAGCCAGGTATGTAGCTTTTGGATTTCAGAGACAGGCTGGTGGACTCTGGTTTAATTTTGAAGGGATTAATGTTCACGTCGATCCCGGTCCTGGAGCCTTCATTCACTCTCATAAAAAAGGTCTTGAGCCAAACTGGGTTGATGTTGTTATCCTTTCTCACAGGCACCTTGACCATTGTGCCGACGTTAACCACATCCTTGAAGCAATGACCCTTGGAGGAAAAAAGAAGAGGGGAATCCTGTTCTGTCCTGAGGATGCAATTGAAATAGATCCTGTTGTACTTCAGTTCACAAGGGGAAATATTGAGAAAACAGTAATAATAAGAGAAGGGATGGAGTTTTTGATTTCGGATAACTTAAAAGTTGTTTTCCCTGTCCGTAATGCTCACGGAGTTGAGACTTATGGAATGGTTTTTTACTGGAAGAAGAAGGTTGGATACATATCCGATACAGCCTACTTTGAAGGAATAGAGGAAAAGTACAAAGATACAGAAGATCTGTTGATTTTAAACGTTACAATGAAAGAACCTAACCCAAGGATAAGCCATCTTTCTGCCGTTGATGCAGAGAAAATAATTGGTGAGATAAAACCTGAGGTCGCAATTCTCACTCACTTTGGAAGAACCATGCTAAAGGCAAAGCCATGGGAGGTTGCCTTTGAGATTTCAAAGAAGACAGGAGTAAATGTAATTGCGGCTTACGACAACATGATTTTTGACCTTGAAACGTTGACTGTGATTAAGCAGAGATGAAAACTCCTGGTGAAATTGCTGGAGGAAAAGGATGGAAGATAAAAAAAGGAATATGGGGATTCCAGATAGGGAAAGACTTATGAAGGAGCTTACCTCTCAGGTCAAGGATGATCTGAAGAATTACTTCCAGGAGAGAGACTACGGAGTAATTGCTGTTACGAAAGAGGATGCACTGAGGGCTTTTGTTGTAAAGACAACAACCTTGTGCGAGATAGCAAGACTCAGACATAAAACCTCTCCAATTGCGACTGCAATCCTTGGGAGAGCTCTAACTGGAGCTATCTTGCTAACTTCTCTTCTGAAGCACGGAACGGAACAGAGAATTCTTTTGAGAATAGAGGGAGATGGTCCAGTAGGTCTTGTTGTTGCTGAAGCCAATGCTAAAGGAGAGGTTAGGGGATTTGTCCAGAACCCCGACGTTCCAACCTTTGTTAGGGAAGTAAACGGGAAAAAGAAGTTTGACATAGCGAAGGCTGTGGGAAAGGGAACGTTGACTGTTGTGAAGGATTTTGGATTTGGAACACCTTACGAAAGTACTGTTCCTCTTGTTTCTGGAGAGATTGCAGAGGATATTGCCTGCTACCTTTTAAAGTCTGAGCAGATACCATCTGCCGTTTCCCTTGGTGTTCTGGTTGGGGAGACTGGAAAGGTTGAAGCTGCTGGGGGATTTTTTGCCCAACCTTTACCTGGTGCAACAGACACGGCAATAGCAAAACTTGAAGAAAACGTTAAAAAGATGCCATCTGTCAGTTCGTTGATAAAAGAGGGAAAAAGACCAGAAGAGATTGTGGAAATGCTCTTTGAAGGCTTTACTCCAAATCTTCTTGCACTTAAAGAGCTTTCTTTCAGGTGTAAGTGTTCAAAGGAGGTTGCGGAGGGGGGTATTATAGTGCTCCCAGAAAGTGAAATTGAAGAGCTCATAAAGGAGGGAGGAGTTACTATAAAGTGCAACTTCTGTAACGAAGAGTACTTCTTCAGCAAGGAAGAGCTTGAAAGGATTTTAGAGGAAAGGAAAAAGAAGTCCAACTAAAGGTTTTGAGATGGCAAAATGTTCAGTTTTTCCAATTGGTGAAATCCTTATTGTCAGGAGAAACTGAATACTGTAATGGAGAAGCTTGGCTTAATGTAGAATTTCCAAAACAAATTAGGTGGAGGTTTTGATGATACCAAGGTACACCCTTCCAGAGATGGGAGCTATCTGGGATGAACAGAACAAATTGAGAAACTGGTTAAAAGTTGAGGTTGCTGCAGCTGAGAGCTGGGCAGAGCTTGGAAAGATTCCAAAAGAGGCAGTTGAGAAAATTAAGGAAAAAGTTAAACCCTATCTTGAAGGAGATAAGGATTTTGACATAGATAGAATCAATGAGATTGAAACAGTTACAAACCACGACGTTATCGCCTTCCTTACCTACATAAAAGAGATAGTTGGGGATGAAGCAAAGTACCTCCACTTTGGAATGACCTCTTCCGATATGCTCGACACAGCCTTTGCCCTTCAGATAAAGCAGGCAGGTGAACTTCTCCTAAGAGATGTTGAAAAAGTTATGGAAGCCATAAAGAAACGTGCCTTTGAGCACAAGATGACAGTTATGATAGGTAGAACCCACGGAATTCACGCCGAGCCAATCACTTTTGGTTTAAAGCTTGCCATCTGGTATGACGAAATGAGAAGAAATTACGAAAGACTAAAGGCTGCTGTGATGAGAGCAGCAGTTGGAAAGATCTCAGGAGCTGTTGGAACATTTGCGAACATCGATCCAAAAGTCGAAGAGATGACCTGCGAAAGGCTTGGAATTGGATACGCAAAGGCTTCAAACCAGGTAGTTCAAAGGGATAGACACGCTGAATTCCTGACTGCAATGGCTTTAACCGCCTCTTCAATTGAAAAGTTTGCAACCGAAATTAGACACCTTCAAAGAACTGAAGTTAGGGAAGTTGAAGAACCATTTAGAAAAGGACAGAAAGGTTCATCAGCTATGCCTCACAAGAGAAATCCAATTCTGTCTGAAAGACTCTGCGGACTTGCAAGAGTTGTAAGGAGTGCTTCCATTGTTGGAATGGAAAACATAGCATTATGGCACGAGAGGGACATATCCCACTCTTCAACAGAGAGAACAATCTTTCCAGATGCATGTATAGCCCTTGACTACATGCTTCAAAAGTTTGCAAATCTTATAGAGAATCTTGTAGTTTACCCTGAAAACATGATGAAGAACTTAAACCTTTTAAGAGGACTTGTTTTCTCCCAGAGAGTTCTTCTCACTCTCATTGAAAAAGGTGGACTTTCAAGAGAGGAGTCTTACGCAATCGTTCAGGAAAATGCAATGAAGGTGTGGAATGAGGGGGCAGACTTTAAGGAGCTCCTCAAGAAAGATGAGAGAGTTAGAAAGGTTCTAACAGAAGAGGAAATTGAAGAGATTTTTGACCTTTCCTACCACACAAAACACGTTGACTACATATTTAAGAGAGTCTTTGGGGAGTAATTCAAACTGTTCTCTCCCTCCAGAAGTACTTAAATTAAAAAACAGAACATGAATCTGGAGGGAGAGATGCCAACTGTTGAAGCTAAATACTGGGAATCACTTGAATCAAACAAGGTTAAGTGTATTCTTTGTCCACGAGACTGCATTATTCCTGATGGAGGACAGGGATTTTGTCTCGTCAGAAAAAATAAGGGGGGAAAGCTCTACACGAGCATTTACAGTGAGATAACGTCAGCAAACTACGATCCGGTTGAGAAAAAACCTCTTTACCATTTCTATCCAGGTTCTGTAATCTTTTCAATTGGAACAAACGGTTGCAACCTTGACTGCAAGTCCTGCCAGAACTGGGAGATATCAAGGCAGGAGACTCCGAGACAACTGTTTACCCCTGAAATGGCTGTTGAATATGCAAGGCGCTACGGTTCAATAGGTATTGCTTATACCTATAACGATCCAATAATCTGGTTTGAGTATGTAAGAGATACTGCTGAAAAGATGAAGGAGGCTGGACTTGTAAATGTTATGGTAACAAATGGAAATATAAACATAAGAGCTCTCAGAGAACTATTACCTTTGATGGATGCATTTAACGTTGACCTAAAAGGTATGGATAAGAATTACTATCTGAGATTTTCATCCTTTCCAAATCCCAACGTCTGGAAAGTTTGTGAGGAGATAAAGAAAGCAGGAAAGCATTTAGAGTTGACAAAGTTGGTCGTTCCAGGTTTTGATGATTTTACCGTAGAGTATTTTGAAAGGTTTGGAAGATGGGTTTCAGAAAATCTTGGTAAGGAGGTACCCATTCATTACTCAAGGTTCTTCCCTGCTTACAAGCTGATGGACACTTCACCAACTCCTGTTGAAGTTATAGACATGGCTTACGATGTTACGAAAGAGTATTTGTACTACGTCTATGTCGGGAATGTCATTGAACCAGAAAGGGAATCAACTTATTGTCCCCAGTGTGGATCTCTTCTTGTCAGAAGAGTTGGTTACAACGTTGAAGTTCTCTTTAATCTGGATGGTAAGTGTCCAGAATGTGGCAGACCTGTTGATTTTGTGTTTTAATAGAAAGTAAAGTGATTTGGGGGATAGGATGAGACTTTTCAGTCCAGCATTTGGAAATGGAGAGTATGTACCAATCAAATACACATGCGATGGTGAAGATATTTCTCCACCGCTTCTCTTCTTTGACATTCCAGATGAAACACAGAGTTTTGCCATTATAGTGGACGATCCGGATGCGCCATCTGGAGTTTTTACTCACTGGATAATTTACGACATTCCTGGTAATTTTGAGGGACTGCCAGAAGATGTTCCTCCCGCATCTGAGCTTGAATATGGCATAAAACAGGGAGTAAACGGGTTTGGCAGGATAGGTTACAACGGTCCCTGTCCTCCTCCGGGAAGACCCCATAGGTACTTTTTCATCCTCTTTGCCCTTGACGTTCCAACAATTGGACTTCCGGCGGGAGTTTCAAAAGGAGATTTCCTTAAAGCTATTGATGGACATGTAATTACACAGGATGAGCTTGTGGGTCTTTACGGCAGATAATAAATTTCTCTTCCATGGAAAACTTACTTATACCGATTGGTGGTGGAAACGAGATAGGAGCCAGTTCCTATCTCTATATAGTGGATGGTGTTAAGATTCTTGTGGATTCGGGGATAAGGTTTAACGTTAAAGAGCCTTATCCCGATTTTGAACTCCTCAAGAGCATTGCTCCTGAGCTCGATGCAATTTTCATTACCCATGCCCACGTTGACCATTGTGGAAGTCTCCATATCCTCTCTTCACTCTATCCGGAAACTCCAATTTATACCACCCATGAGACTGCCCAGCTTCTCTCCCTCATGGTTGAAGATGCGATAAAGGTTAGATATATAAAAGAAAAAAGTCTGGATGAGTGGAGAGAGTACAGGCTTCTTGATGAAGCTCTGGCAAGGATTGAGAGGAGAGAATTCTTTGATACAGTGACAATAAAAGATGTTGAAATTCAGCTTTTTCCAGCTGGACACATACTTGGTGCTGCCTCACTTCTGATAAAGTATGGAGAATCAAGATCCATTTATCATACTGGAGATATCTCACTTCAATCACAGTCCACAGTTGGATCGGCAGAACTTCCAAATTCAAAGGTTGATCTCCTTGTAACAGAGAGTACTTACTACTATTCGGACAGGAGATTTAACAGGGAAAAAGCAGTTGAGGAGTTCTATGAAACAGTTGTAAGAGTAATCGAGAGAAAAGGAAAAATTTTGATTCCAGTTTTTGCCCTTGGTAGAGCTCAAGAAATTATCCTCCTACTAACAGAGGGAATGAGGTTGGAGAAAATACCTCCAATGACCGTCTATGTTGATGGTCTCGCAAGGGAAGTTTCAAACATTTATGAAAATCTTCTGAACAGGAGACTCTTTAACTACTACGTTCAGCCAGCACCTACTTACGAAGGACTTGACTTTAAGGAAGCCTGTGAGGAAAACCTGAGAGAAGCTGACTGCATAATTTCCACCTCTGGAATGCTCATGGAGGGAACTCCCTCTTACGTTTATGCATCTTTTCTTGCTAAGAATGGAAAAAGTGCAATAATCTTCAGCGGTTACATGGTTGAAGAGAGTTTTGGATACAGGCTTCTTAATGATAGAGAAACTTTTAAGAGCTTTAAGTGTAAACTAAAAAAGCACCACTTCTCTGCCCATTCGGATAGAGACGAGCTCCGGGAGATAGTTGAGAGACTTTTTCCGGAAAAGGTAATTTTTGTTCATGGTTACCCAGGAAAAGAAGTAAAATACCACGGGTTTAACAGAGAGGTGATAAGGTTTTGAGAGTCTATCTGGGTTATCCGGATTCCTTTTCAAGTAGGGGCTCTTTCAGGTTAAAGGACATGTTTCTGAATGAAATAGGTGTTGATTACGAAACGGTTCCTGTTGAGGTTAAAAGGAAGCTCCTTTCACTCCTTGATAACCTTGAGCAGAAAGAGTACATATATCTTGGTAGTGTTATTTACGATGCCATTGACGTACTTGAGTTTGCTCTCTTTTCAACCTCAGCAGAGAACTTTGAAGAGATAATACTTCCGGGATATCTCTACGGTAAGCCAACTTTCCTGATCAGAAATCTCTTTAAAAATTCTTTCAATAGAAGATTTTCTATCTACTACGATTTCAACTTCTTTTCTTCTGAAACAATCGTTGTAAATGTTGGTTATAGAAGGACTTCCATTTCTATAGGAGGAAAGCTTTTAGCTATTCTGCCTCTTGGGGAGTACCACTTTGTTGATATTTTAGGTAGTTACCTCTTTAACAGGTTTTTAGTTGAAAAGGGGTTGTCCAACAGAGACCTTAGAAAGAGTGGGTTGAGAGGAGTGCTCCTTGATAGGTTCAGAGGTCTTGCAGGACAGATCCTTTTTAAAGGCAGAAGGGAGTTTTTCTTAGAAGAGCTTGTTTACGGAAGATCGATTTCTGCTGAAGAGATCTTTTTAGCTATTTCGCCCTATACAGGGTTCTCAAACTACGGAGATTTTATAGAGAAACCTGTGGATATTGCTTCTTCTATCGTTTTATCGCTCTACAACTATGAGGAGATTTTTAAAGAGAGACCGCCTGTTAGAAGTGCTGTTCTAATAGGAAGACTTACTTCTCCCTTTAAAGAGGTTCTTCAGAGGATTTTTCCCATTCCAGTTCGAGAAATTGATGAAGTGGAATTTCTTAATCTATCCGTTGTTAATCCGGTTTTTAAGGTTTCCGTTAAAAAGGTGGACTTTCCAGCGGACAGCAGGACTTTGAACTTTAAGACCCCAGATTCAAATCCAGAAGAAGAGGCTGATATTCTGCTCCTAAGAAAATACTACAACAGACAGGATCTGAGAGGAATTTTCCTGATAGAGAGGTTAACAGAGAAGCAGCTTGATAATAAAGAAAAGGAACAGTTTATTTTTGAACTTCTTTCTATTTTGAAAAGAAGTACTTACAGAACTAAGGAAGACATACTCTATCTCAACTACGCTATAGCTGCTCTCTGTAGGGTTGATATTCCAGAGGAGCTCTTTCAAAAAGTTCTTGACGAGATGGTAGATAAGGCGTTTAACTGGTTTCTACCCTTTGAAACAAAGATGAATATTCTCTACTTCTGTTACAGATTTGCAGACAGGATAAAAGATGAAAGATTTAAGGTCTTCCTTCCCCTCCTTTTAACCTACATCAGAGACAAAAAACTAACAGAAGGTGAGAGAAACTTCATCAGAACAGCAGTTGAGTCAATCTTTAAACTTGACTTTTATCGTTACAAAGGCGAGAAAAGCCGTGGAAATGACGGCTGTAATTGTAGAAGAAAGACAGAGGGGGAGAAAAAACTTGTTTCCAGTGAAGTAGTAGGCTACAGAGGAAACAAGCCCGATTCCGGGGAATGCAGAAAGAATGCCGTACTCTCTTCTTTTGAAAATGAAAAAGAGCGGGAAGGTCAAGGTGTTCAAAATCATACACCGAAGGACAAGAATCTTTAGTGGATAGTTCTCTGGAATACTCTCTCTTAAAATAGGAATAAAAAGAACCATCAATATGAAGAAGATGGTTATCGTTATCTGAACAAGATATTTTCTAATTAATTCCGTAAGCTTCTTCATCTATAAGGAGAGGAGATAGGGTTTCTCTTTCTTCAACTTCAAACTCAACCACTTCGTAAGCCTTTTCCTGATAAACGGTCTTAACTAAAGCAGCGTTCAATGCATGACCGGTACGGTAAGCCGTTATCTTTGCAAGGAGGGGATATCCTAAAATGTAAAGGTCTCCTACGAGGTCAAGTGTTTTGTGGGCCACAAATTCGTTCTCCATTCTAAGTCCTGTTTCGTTCAAAATATCGTACTTATCTATAACTATTGCGTTCTCAAGACTTCCACCTTTTGCAAGACCGGCAGCTCTTAGTGCTTCAACCTCATGGGAGAAACAGAATGTTCTTGCCTTAGAGATCTCCTTGAAGTTTTTAAGGTTATGGGTGTAAACAAGTCTCTGATATCTGACTTTTTTGTATGTATGGTCAAAGGAGATTGTATTATCTATCACAAGTCTGTCAGAAGGTTCGGCTTTAATCCTCTTATTATCGTGTTCAATAGATATTTCTCTTGTAAGCCTCAGATACTTTCTCTTTTTCGGCTGTTTTTTTACTCCGAATTCTTCAAACAGGTAAATATAAGGAGCCGAGCTTCCATCAAGAATGGGAAGTTCCTCAGAATCAAGGTAAACAAAGAGATTATCTATTCCGAATGCAGAAAGAGCTGCCATTAGATGTTCAACCGTTTGAACAGAGATTTCTCCGTTTGAAAGGTTTGTTGCATAGAAAAGCCTTGATAGGTATTCTGGAGAGGCTTTTATCGATGGAGAACCGGAAATGTCTGTCCTGATGAAGACTATTCCAGTATCCGGAGGTGCAGGAGTAAGCCTCACGTTCACCTTTCTTCCTGTGTGAAGTCCTATCCCGCTAAAATGTATTTCCCTGTTGATTGTTCTCTGAAAAACCTGCATCTGCCTCTCCTGGTAATCGTTCACTCAGGATTATAGTTTAGGAATGTGAAAAATTTCTAAGTTTCGTGGGAAACTTTTTGCAAAATTGCATTAGTCACAGAGACCACACACCTTGCATCCTGGAAAACAGATTGGAGTGGACTTTCTCTCGAAGGTATTCTGGTATTCTCTCCAGAGATAATCTCTTCGTATTCCACTTTCTATCATGTCCCACGGGAATACTTCATCTTTTTCCCTTTCGCGGGTGTAGAGATTGTCAAATTTCAAGTCTCTTTCCTTTAAGGCTTTACGGAAAATTACCCTGTGGATAGCGGATTCGATGGCAGCTTCTCCTACTCTTGTATCCCCACGTGAGACGATAGCTTGAAGAATAGCTCTCTTGACGTTTTCATGGGTGAATTTCACATTTGGAATTTTGCTGAGTGCTTTTTTAAGAAACTTTATTCTCTTTTCAATTTCAGATTTAGAGTTCATTCCATACCACTGTAGGGGGGTAAAAGGTTTTGCTATGACAGGATTCACACTCAGGTGTATTTCACCGGTTTTTCCTCTCTCTTTCCAGTATTTAAGTGCAATTTCCCTGAATACCTTTGTCATATCAACGATTCCTTTCAAATCTTCTTCTGATTCTCCGGGAAGACCGATGAGGAAGTAGAGTTTTAAGTTCTCTGCACCATGCTGGAGAGCTTTCTCAGCAAAAGAGAAGTATTTCTCATCTGGAACTTTCTTGTTTATTGCGTATCTAAGAGATTCACTTCCTGCTTCTGGGGCAATTGTTACAGTTTTCTGTTCTGATTCCTCAATGATTTTGAAAATGTAGGGTGAAGGAGAAGAGGCTTTGAGCGAAGAGAAAGAAGCCTTTACGTTGTATTTTTTGAGGATTCTATAGAGTTCTTCCATTTTAGAGTAGTCTGTTACACCTGCTCCAATAAGTCCTACCTTATTTCCATACTTAGATGCTATTTCAATCTCTTCTTCTACAACTTCTATTTCCTTTTCCCTAAATGGAAGTCCCATATAAGTTGCCACACAGAAGCGGCACTTTTCTATGCAACCCCTGTTAAGTTCAATTAGAAACATATCTTTAAAAGCAGTATCTCCTGAAAGGAAACAGGAGTGGGAAAAAGTTTTTGGAAAGATTGGAGATCTGAAAATTCTCTTTCTCTCACCATCAATTTTTTCTACAAGCTCACCGTTGTAGAAGAACTGGTATTTTTTACTTATTACTACGTTGTCGAACTTATCCAGAGTTTCCAGTTCTCCTCCGGATATCACTATTTCTTTAATTACTTCTTCGAGCCGTCCCTCAGCCTCTCCCAGATAAATGACATCAAAGATAGGAATAAAAGGCGCAGGATTGTAGAAAAGACCTATTCCTCCTCCAAAAATGAGTGGATAATTTCCTTCTTTTTCTCTTTCCTCTCTCACAGGGGGAATTCCTTCTCTGTGAAGAGTAGAAGCAACTGTAAACAGGTGGTCTTCATACGTAATGGAAAAAGCTACAACATCAAACTCTTTAAGTTCTCTTCCAAGAAAGAAAGAGGAATCTGAATCTATAAAAAAGAGGTCACAACTTACACCTTCTATGGAATTGATGAGAGAGTATATTCTGTGAACAGCAAGGCTTGAAAGCCCTACTCTGGTTTCTCCAGGATAAACCAGACAAATTGTTAAATCGTCTGGATTTAACTGTAAATGGTTACACTCATTTATCAGGATAATTTCAGACATAAATTAGTCTTCTTTTAATTGTTCCAGTAGTTTGGATATATCTATATCAAGATCTTCCATGACTTCTTTACTTCCAAAAGATGATCCTATGGTTTCATGATGAGTTCTTTTAAATCCTGTATCAATTCTTAGAGGTCTCCCTTTTTCGTCAAATCCTGT
>CAJXJV010000018.1 GCA_913055135.1 uncultured Desulfurobacterium sp.
AGTCCTGCATCATCACAATGAAGAGTTTCATACTTGATATCCATTTTTTCCTCCTGCAAAAATTGGTTTATATTGCTAAATCCTCCTTATAATTCGGGAATCTTTTCGAAGTTTTCCTTATAGATTCTTACTGTGTTTTCTTTGAGTTCTATTAGTGGAATTGCTTTTGCTTCCTGTTCTGGGTAGTAGAACACTCCTTTTTTCTCCAGGTTTCCAGCAGAGATCACAAGCATCTCTATTCTGTCATCTTTCAGCCTGACGAAGGAATATAGCCCGTTAATAATGTTTTCCTTTAGCTCTTCAAGAGTATCTGGAGGAATATCATTGCATCTAAGAGTAAGTTCAAGGAGAGGGATGAAGTTTCTGTAAACTTCAAATTCAAATGACTTCTGGAACTCTTTTTGACTTATCTTGATTTTACCGTCAACTATTGAAAATTTAGTTCTGTCCATGATGAAGAACTCCAGCTTTGAGAACAAAGAGATTGGTCCACGGGAATAGCTAACTTTGAGTGAGTAATTATCGTCGTCGTGAACCAAGAGTTCTCCTTCATATTCGTTCAGGAGGTAGTTGATTGTTTCTTTATCTACCAACTTCTCCTCCTTTGCAAAAAAGGTTATTCCCTATACTTTTATTTTATAGTATTCTATTCAGAAAGTCAAGTATTAATGCCAATATAAGCTATGAATTTGACGCTCGTTTAATGTTAATAAATTGGACAATATTCTGTAAATGTTGGACATTTCTATTCTTCTGCATAATATTTTATTTATGACTAAACAAACTGCAGGAGGAAGGTATGAAAGTATTAGAGAAGAAAGAAATCTCTTTGAGAGAGTTGTTGAAAAGTAAAAGGCTATCTTTCCAAAACTTGGAAGAGTTAGAAAAGTGGATGAAAGAAAATGTAGTAGAGAAAGGAAAGAGAGAAATAGTGAAGAATCCGTCAAAAGCTTTTAAAGAGAGTGTCATAGTTGTAACCGACAGGAAGAAACCAGAAGGCGTATTCATTAACTTAAAAGATGCAAATAAACTTCCACCAGAAATCCAGGCTTTTCTATTTATGGCTCTCAATGCTTTAGGTTGTAAATATCTTTTAAGGGGGTAAAAAATGGAAGAAAACGTAGTAGTTGTTGTTGACTCATCAAAACTGAACAAGCTTGCACGATTTTGTGCAAGTAATCAAGGAGTGATTAAATCTATTTTTCTGGCAGGTAAATCAAAAGGTTATGTGTTTGTAGCCACAACAACAAATGTAAGGAGGGCTTTACAATCGTTTATGTACGAATTGAGGAAAAAAGGAAACGAAGACGAAATAAAAGAAGTAGCCAGGCTTTATGTAAGCGAAATTGATGTTTTGCTTGACAAAATTATACCAAAGGAATATTACTTGCAGGAAATTCAATTAGCTGATTTAATCTTACAGGATTCTGATCCTGAAAAAGAAGATTCTCAAGCTCTTTCTCTTGCAATTGCTCTTGCAAAAGAAGGCTTTGAAACATGGTTGTGGACGGATGATAGTGATTTTCTGGAAAAAGCAGAGCAAATAAAACAGAAGACTAAAGTTAAGGTTATAAAACTTTTGTAAAGCTGGAAGTTTGGAAAACTTGATGGGAACGGTTATAACAACCCACAAGAATATGGACTTAGATGCTCTGGGAGCGGTTATAGCCGCTAAAAAGCTTTACCCTGATGCTGTTGTTGTCCTTCCGGATGTAAAAGGAGATGATGTCGTTAAACTATTATCGGATGTTCCAGACCTTATTGACTTTGTCAATGAGAGCAGTTTTATTCCTGAAAATGTTGATAAAGTGGTAATTGTCGATACCGGTAGTGCCAGTAGAATACCATCTACAGTTAAAAAGTTAATAGAAGAAAAAGAAGTGAAGGTTGTTGTTTATGATCATCACTCGATAGAAACGGAACTTGGGGATGTAGAGCTCCACTATAAACCTGTCGGTTCTGTCACTTCCATCATGGTTTTGCTCCTGAAAGGAAAAAGACTTATACCGTCTCCTCTTGAGGCTTCTGTTATGCTTACAGGAATCTATGCCGATACTGGAACGTTTAGATTCCCTTCAACTTCTCCCCTTGATTTTTTAGCAGCAGCTTATCTTCTTTCCATAGGGGCAAATATTGAGTTTGTCAAAAAATATCTGCCTTTGGAGCTTTCCGATAAGGAACTTGATATCCTGAAAATTCTGAAGGATAACCTTAAGACTGTGGAAATTCACGGTAACTTGGTTGGTATTACCTACGGCAGATTTGATTATTACGTTGGTGACGTTGCCCATCTTGTCAGCAAACTTTTAGAGATAAGTGGTCTGCCAGCTGTTGTTGCTGCAATTGAAGTCGAAGGAACTGTATTTCTAATAGGAAGATCAAGGACTCCAAAGGTGGATGTTTCAAAGGTTGCAGGTTACTTCGGAGGAGGAGGACATCCAGAAGCTGCATCGGCTTCGATAAAAGGAAAAACTGTTTTCGAAGTCATAGAGAGTTTGCGGGAGGTACTTGAACAGGTAGTAGAACCGCTTAAAAAGGCTAAAGACATAATGACTTCTCCTCCTATCGTTGTTCCTGAGGATTTTTCTGTGGAGAAGGCGAGAGCCCTTTTTATGAAAAACAGTATAAATGCTGCTCCTGTTGTGGACAGGGAAGGAAGAATAGTTGGAATAGTTAACAGATCCCTTCTTGATAAAGCAATCTATATGGGACTAAAAAGTGAAGTGGTTTCTGAAGTTATGGAGAGGGATTTCTCTTATGTTTCTCCCGAAACCCATCTTGGGGATGTTGAAAAAATAATAATTGAGAGGCATCAGACATTTGTTCCTGTTGTTGAGAATGGAAAGCCGGTAGGTGTTATCACAAGAACGGATATCCTGATGAACCTCTATAAGGATGAAATTTCAACCATATCCAGGTTTTACGAGAAGAGAACCCTTTCTTCTCCCAGATACAGAAATGTTGCCCGGATGCTTTTAGAGAGTCTGCCTGAGAATCTTCTAAACCTTCTCAAAGAGATCGGGAAGTTTGCCGATGAAGTGGGGATTAATGCTTACATTGTTGGAGGATTTGTTAGAGATCTAATCATTGGCAGGAAAAACTTTGATGTGGATATTGTTGTTGAAGGAGATTCATGTGAGTTTGCGAAAAAACTTGCGAAACGAATGGGAGTAAAAGTTCATACTTTTGATAGATTCAAAACGGCAACGGTTGTTTTTCCCGATGGTTTTCGAATCGATTTTGCCTCTGCAAGGACAGAGGTTTACAGAGCTCCAGGAGCCCTTCCAGAAGTCGATATGGCACCACTCAAAAAGGATCTGATGAGGAGAGATTTCACAATAAACACACTTGCAATAAAGCTTAACAGGAAAGACTTTGGAAAGCTCATCGACTTCTTTGGAGGTCTTAAAGATATAAAGGACAGGAAGATAAGAGTTCTTCACTCACTTTCCTTTGTCGAAGATCCTACTCGAATTTTGAGAGCTCTGAGATTTGCTACCCGCTACAGATTTGATTTAGGAAAACATACGGAAAAACTGTTAAAGATAGCTGTCCGAAGAAAGCTGTTTAAAACTGTTGAGGGGCAGAGGATTTATCACGAGCTAAAGCAGATATTCCTTGAGGATAATCCCCTGAGGGTTCTCAACCGTCTTGACCATTATGGGATACTATCTTCTCTATTTCCTTCAGTAAACTGGGACAGGAAGAAAAAGGATCTTTTCGAGAGAATTAGAAAGATAATAACCTGGCATAAGCTAAACTTTCCAGATATGGAAGTTAAATACTATCTTCTCTACTTTGGAGCCCTGCTGATAGGTCAATCCTACCAACAAATAGATAGCTATCTTGAAGAGCTGGCAGTTCCGGAAAAAGACAGGAGTATTCTTAAAGAGCTCCTTTCAAAACCTCAGTCCATTCTGAAACAAATTGACAGGAACAAGAAGAACAGTGAGATTTTCAAGTTGCTGAGCAATTTTTCTGAGGAGATTCTTCTCTTTGCAGCTGCACTGACCGAAGAGGAGTGGAAAAGAGAAAAAATTCTCGAATATCTACGGACATGGAGATTCATAAAACCGGCAGTGGATGGGGAAGATTTGAAATCCTTAGGACTTAAACCTGGTCCAATTTTCAAGAGAATTCTAAATGAGTTAAAATACAGAATCATTGACGCTGAGATTTCTGAAGACAGGGAAGAACAACTACAGTTTGTGAAGGCAATGGTAAATAAAGAGGAAAAGAATGTTGCAGAATAGATTAAATTTCTGGTTAATGATTATCTCTCTTATTTTCTTTTCCTACTCAGCGGCTGTTTTCGTTTCGTCGTTTTCCCTTTTGAAACTGAAGCCCTGTATCTCCACAAACCTCTCCTTCAGTTCGCCCCACAGACTCCCTGCTTTACCTTCACCCTACATTGAGAAAGAAGGTTTCTTTAAGTCCCCGGTAAAGACTGAGAAATTTGAGCCTGAAGATAAAGAAGAGGAAGTTATTATTAACCTTGAAAACTTTGTCTTAAAAGGAACTATCGTATGTAGTCAGTGTGGTCACAGTATAGTTATCTTAAAGGACACAAAAACAGGAAAGACAATAACTGTATCTGAAGGAAAGGAGATAGAAGGATTTAAAATTTCAAAGGTATATCCAGACTATGTACTGTTATCAAGGAATGGAAAAGAATACATTCTAAGGCTATTTAAGAAAGAGGAAGCCAGCGGGAAAGGAATAAATACAGTTTCAAATTCATCTACCAGCGGAAACGTTTTCAAAGTTAAAAGAAAAGAAGTTGTAGAAGAGATATCGTCGGGAAAGTTTCTGAAGTACATAAATATTACACCTTCTACAAAGCCTGAAGGTCTTAAGGTTAACTACGTGAGCAGGAGAAGTTTCATCTACAAATTGGGAATTAGACCAGGAGATGTCATTACCTCCATTAACGATATTCATCTCAAGACGCCTGAAGATTCATTTTCTGCTTTTGAACAGCTTAAGAATTCGGATTCAATTACAGTTACAGTAGTAAGAAGAGGTAGAGAGGTAAAACTCCATTATGAGCTTGAATAGGGGGATGATATGAGAAAGTTCTTAACTCTTTTAACTGTTATATCCGTTATTCTTTCTGCACCGGTTTACGCTCAGGAAACAGACAAAACAGTTCAAATAAACTTTGATTCTGTTGATATACAGGATTTCACAAAGGTTGTCAGTCAGGCAGTAGGTAAAAACTTTATAATCCCACCTTCTCTAAAAGGAAAGATTACAATAATATCACCCAAACCCATTCCAAAGAGAGAGCTTTTCAATCTCTATGTTGCAGCGCTTGACGGACTTGGTTATCAGGTCGTGGAGTATAAAGATTATGTAAAAATTGTCAGAAATAGAGAAGCTCCAAAAGAGAGTTCCATTGTAAAGGCGGGTCGCATAGATGGTGGAGATAAAATATTAACTTATATAATTATTCCAAACCACCTTCAGGCTAATAGCCTCCATGGTCTCATAAGAAACCTCCTTTCTCCTGTAGGGAAAATCAGCATTGTTCGTGATTCAAATGCCATAGTTATTACAGATAAGGAGAAAAACATTCACAGGGTAGAAACTGTTATCAGAAGACTTGATAGAGCTCCTATGAAGATGGAAATTGTTTCCTTTGAGATAAAAAACGGGAAAGTTGGAGATGTAGAAAAAATCCTGAAGGCACTTCTTGACAAGACATTTGCTTTTGATATAGCCAGATCGGTTCCTCTTCCAGGAAGAGATTACTACCATTTTGCTATTGATAAAAGAACCAATACACTTTTTGTTGTTGGTACAGAGAAAGTTATAGAGGAAATTAGGTCTCTCCTTCCGGATATTGACAAACCTCTGAACGTGGAGGATGGAAACATCCACATAATCAGGCTAAATTACGCATTTGCAGAAGATATGGCAAAGATTCTCAATAAACTTTTCAAGGGAACTTCTAAAAGATCCATGGGACTGACTGGAGAGGTCAAAATAGTAGCCGATAAGTCAAGCAATGCTCTTATTGTTCTCTCTTCTCCATCAGATTTTAAAGTAGTGAAGGAGGTAATTAACAGCATTGACATAAAGAGACCTCAGGTTTTTGTAGAAGTTCAAATTGTTGAAATGTCCATGGATAAACTTCTCCAGCTTGGTGTGGAATGGAAATTTCTTTCAAGGGGAAGTCTGGTTCCTTTTGGAGGGAGCCTTTACGGTAACCTTCCTCTTCAAGAAGGATACCCTTCTGCTTCTCCAGGGCTTCTTCTTGGTATAGCAAAATGGAGAGAAGGAATGCCAGATATTGGACTGCTTCTTAACGCCTATGCAAAAGAGGGTGGTGTAAACGTTATTGCCACACCACAGATTTTAACCCTGGACAACGAAGAGGCAGAGATAAACATTACCAAGGTAATCCCTTACTCCACAGGAATGAAGTACGATGCCAACAACAACCCGGTTATAAGCTACGACTACAAAGATGTTGGAATAACCCTGAAAATCACTCCCCATATTACAGCTTCCGGAGAAGTGAGACTTAAGATTTATGAAAAAGTTGAAGATGTTGTTGGGTATGCCAACGCAGATCAGACTGCTCCTATAACGTCCAAGAGGGAAGCAAAGACGACAGTTGATGTTCAGGATGGACAGACACTTGTCATTGGAGGACTCATAAAGAATAAGAAACTTACAACGGTTGAAAGAGTTCCTGTACTTGGTAACATTCCGATTATCGGAAATCTTTTCAGGAAAACCGGACATCAGATTGAGAAAACGAACCTTCTTGTTTTTATTACTCCAAAGGTTGTCAGGAACAAAGAAGAGGAAAATGCTTTAACGATAGAAAAAGCAAACCTCTATAGGGAAAACATTAGAAAAATCGTTGAGTCGAGAAAGGGAGTTACTTCAGATGTTAAAGGTTTTGGAAAATTCAACTTGGGTGAAGGACTGGAAGTAAATGTTAAGTGAGAGAGACTTTATTCAAAGGTTACGTTTGAAGGGACTTATTCCCGAGAAGGAGGTTTCTTCCTTTAGAGAGGTAGTAGGAATATTAAAGTGGGAAACATCTGAGACCAAAGAACTATTTGAAGAAGCTGGTTTTCCTTTTCTTGAAAAGCTTCCTCAACCTGAGGAGAGCTCTCTTCAGAGGTTATCCCTCTCTTTTATTAGAAAGGAGCGAATAATTCCTTTAAGGGAGGATGAGCTTGAAGTAGAGATAGCTACGGATAATCCCTTTAACTACGAGGGGATCAAAAAGGTTGAGTGGATATTCTCCAAGCCTGTTCGAACAGTTGTTGTTCCATTTGATGAGATTAATAAGTTTTTGATGTCTGAAGAATCGGTGGAGGAACAGGAAGAGTTTGTTGACCAGTACGGAGAAGATATTCTTACATCTCAGGAAGAAGCGCCTACAATTCAGTTTATCAACGATGTCTTGATGACTGCAGTCAGGGTAAAGGCGAGTGATATTCACTTTGAACCTTTTAAAGACAGAATGAGGATAAGACTAAGAATTGATGGAGTTTTAAAGACCTTGAAGGAGGTTTCAGCTTCTAAAGTTCCTTCGATTGTTTCAAGGCTTAAAATCATGTCAAAACTTGACATAGCTGAAAAGAGGCTTCCCCAGGATGGAAGAATAATGATAAAAGTTGGAGGAAAAGAGATAGACATCCGTGTTTCGACTCTTCCAACCTACTTTGGAGAGAGAATCGTTTTAAGGCTTTTGTCGAAAGAGAGTATTCTCTATTCCACAAAAGAGCTTGGTCTCCTTGAAGAGGATTATCAGAAGTTTGAAAAGCTAATCCACACACCTCACGGTATTATTTTAGTAACAGGACCAACAGGTTCAGGGAAAACCACCACTCTCTATGCAGCGCTTTCTGAAATAAACAGTGAGGAAGTCAATATAATTACCGTTGAAGATCCTGTTGAGTATCAGCTTGACGGCATATCTCAGGTTCAGGTAAAGTCAGAAATTGGTCTTACCTTTGCAAGTGCCCTAAGGAGCATCCTGCGTCAGGATCCAGATGTAATAATGATTGGAGAGATAAGAGACCTTGAGACGGCTGAGATAGCGATTCAATCTGCTTTGACGGGACACCTTGTTTTCTCTACTCTACACACAAATGATTCAGCAACATCAGTTACGAGACTCTTAGATATGGGAATTGAGCCGTTTTTAGTTGCATCTTCGGTTATAGGCGTAATAGCACAGAGGCTTGTCAGGAAAATATGCCCTTACTGTAAGGTTCCCTACAAACCCACGGCTGAAGAATTGAAAGAGATAGGGCTTGAAAACTTTGGGGGAGAACTTTTTAAGGGGATGGGCTGTGAACACTGTATGGGAACAGGCTATATTGGAAGAACTGCCATATACGAAATTCTCATTGTTGATAAAGATGTGAAAAGGGCTATTCTTGAAAACAAAGATTCTGACATCATAAAAACTCTGGCAGTTGAAAAAGGAATGAGAACTCTAAGGATGGATGGAGCAGAAAAGGTTAAAATGGGCATTACAACCGTTGAAGAAGTTCTAAGGGTTACAAGAGGATAATGGGAGTATTTACTTATAAAGGTTACGATAAAGAAGGGAAAGAACAAAAAGGTGTAATTGAAGCTTCCTCCCGGTCTGCAGCAATCTCTTTGCTGAAATCTAAAGGAATTTTTCCATACGAGGTTAAAGAAGTAGTTACCAGGAAGAAGAGGGCTTCTTTTTCCTTCTTTAGACGTTCTTTTTCAAACCAAGAATTAGCAATATTCTTTCGGACGCTGGCAACATTGTTAGATGCAGGAATTTCTCTAATTGAAGCGATAGAGTCTCTGTCTGAAGAATTAAAGGAAGATAAGAAAAAGCTTTTCCTTTCTTCTGTAGTTAACAGTTTAAGAGAGGGTAAAAGCTTATCAGAGTCGCTGAAAGAAGCTGGAATAAACGACCCCATAATAGTAAGTTTTGTCTCTTCTGGAGAAAAAGGGGGTACTCTTGTTCAAAATTTAGAAGTAATTGCTTCTATCTTAGAAAAAAGAGAAGAAATGAAATCTATTCTTATAAATGCTCTGATCTATCCGGTAGTTCTTTTAACCGTTGCCATTGGGGTGGTTATTTTCATGATGGTTACAGTAATACCAAAGATCGTTTCCATATATACTTCTATGAAGTTAGCACTTCCTTTAAGCACAAAGATTACCTTAGCTATAAGTGACGGCTTTGTTCATTATTATCCAGTAATTCTTCTTTCTATATTGCTGATAATTCTTCTTTTTCTGGTTTTAGAAAAGAAAGAGAAGAAGAGACTGGATAAATTGAAATTACAGATTCCAGTTTTTGGTAGGCTAATTCTTTATATAGAATTACAGCGTTTTTTAGAAACTCTCAGCAGTTTATTAAAGGCTGGCGTTCCTATTGTGGAAGCTATGACATCTGCTATCTATACCGTTAAGAACGACAATTTGAGAGATAAACTGTTCCGGATTCATGAGGAATTAAAGAAGGGAAAAAGTCTTGTCAATCTCTTTTCTCGGGAGATAAAGGGACTACCTGCAGTTGTTTTACAGTTGATTAAAGCTGGTGAGCAAAGTGGTAATCTGGCTGATCTTCTTTTAAAAGCTTCCAATTTCTTGCGTACAGAGGTAGAAGTACGTGTGAAGAACCTGACATCCTTGCTTGAGCCTGCCACCATGCTATTGGTGGGATTAATTGTTGGCTTCATAGTATTTTCTTTATTGCTACCCATTGTAGGAATAAGCACTATAAAGAATATATGAGGATAGAATGGGGTGGCTAACGAAGTTTTTTAGAGGAGGAGACTACTGTCTTCCAGGTCTTGATATAGGTTCATACAGCTTAAAGTTGGTTCAATTAGAAAAAAACAACAATTATTATAAACCTATAATAAAATCTGAATATGTGTATGAAGATCAAATTTTTGCCGGCACAGAGGTAATTGATTTGTTTCTACTGTCTTCCTATATCAGGGAAGTTTTTAAGTCTAATGGAATAAAGGAAAAAGAAGTGGCAATTCATGTTCCTCTGACTTCATGCTTTTATAGTGTTATCAGTGTTCCTGTTTCAAGAAGTCCGGAAGAAGCTGTAATGAATTATATGCAGAGCATAATTACTCCGGAAGAATTGGCGGAGGTTAAGATAGACTATAGAGTCCTGCCTGTGTCGATAGACAAGAAAAAGATAGATATTGCTGTTGCTGCTGTTAAAAGGGATTTCTTAGAGGAAAGGATAGGGGTAATTATCCATGCTGGATTAAATCCTGTGGTCATTGATATAGAACCGGCAGCAATCAATAATCAATTTTATCTCAACTATCCCGAGAGTATAACGTATCCTGCTTGTCTTGTTGATATTGGGGCAACTTTTACGAAAATCGTTATCTCTTTTGGTGGATATCCATACCTGACCAGAAACGTTGAGTATGGAGGACATTCAATTACTGAGCAGTTACAGAAAGAGTTTATACTTGGTGTTGAAGATGCAGAAGAGTTGAAGAGAGGAAATAGCGTTAAGGATGTTACGTATGAAGAGGCTTTCAACAGGGTCATTACAGCGTCTATAAAAAAAATAGTAACTGAAATATTATGGACGATAGAGAATTTTAGGGATCGTTTTAATCTGGATGTGGACAAGATCTATCTGTATGGTGGTTCCTCAAAATTAAAAGGAATTGTAGAAGTAGTTAAGGAGTTGACAGGGAAGGAGGTTTACAAAGGAGCTCCTTTTAGCCTTTCGGGTATAGAGACTGGTGAGGAGTTTGGAGTAGCGGTTGGTTTAAGTTTGAGATATAAGGGTGATAGCAATGTTAAGGTTTAACTTTGCAGAAACACGGGAATCCAGGCTTGTTAAATATGCAGACATAATTTTTGTTGTTTTCCTTCTGTCTCTTGTTTTTGCAGTTGATCTGTACTGGGAACAAACGATAAATAGGGAAATGGCAAAGGTGGAGAGTGAAATCCAGAAATTGGAAATAGAAAAGAAGAAATTTAAAAGGATTGAAGGAAAGAGAAAAAAATTAATTAAATACAAAGAGGAACTTCAAAAAAAATTGGCTATTGTTAAAGAATTAGAGAGGAAGAGGTATGTCCCTCAATTTCTCTATTTCTTTGGAAATAGAAAAAACACCTCTGGTATATGGTTTGATTCTATTTCGTACCGTGAAAATTCACTAAATCTGGAAGGATATTCCATGAATTTAGAGTATCTGTACAGTTTCATCAGGAAACTTGATAACAATCTTGGAACAGTTCTCTTCAAAGGTGCCAGACTGGAAGCTATGGAAGTGAAAGAACTTAACAGAAAGATAAACTACTACAAGTTTCAGGTGAATGTGGAGCTAAGGAATGGAGTTTCTAATTAGCATTTATGAGAGATGGAGGGAAATTCCTCGCTGGCAGAAATGGTTAACCATTACGTCTATGGCAGTTGTTCTCTTCCTTACTCTCTATTTTTTACGTATAGTCCCATTAAGTGAGCAGTTATTGGCAGACAGGGAAGAACTTGAACACTTGCGTTTGACAGTAAATAGACTAAAAGTTGTCAGGAGAAAGAAAAGTAAAATAGAGGAAGAGATTAATAACTTAAAGAGAGAGCTTGAATCGATTGAAGAGAAACTTCCAACAGGAAAAGAGGAAGTAAGTAGAATAATTCGCTCTATATCTGAAGCTGATGATGGAATAACCGTAGTCAGTATAAAAAGAGGTTCACCTATCAGTAAAGAGTATTATGTGGAGGTTCCTTATAGTATAGAGCTAAAAAGTACCTATCCTCAATTTGTTCGCTGGTGTGAAAAACTTTCTAAAAGTGACAGGATAATAAACTTTGGTAATCTCTCGATACGAGCAATTAGGTCAGAAAATTATACAATAAGTGTAAGCCTTCAAATAAAAGCCTTCAACTTAAAGAGGTGAACAGTCGTGAAAATGCTATTTATCTGTTTGCTGGTTCTTTTCTTGTCCCAGTTTTCCCACTCGACTGAGATAAGCGATCCCTTTGTTAACCCCTTGGAGAAATCTCTATCTAAGAAAGAGAATGTAACAATCAGGAAAAAAGAAGATGTTGTAAATCTTTACATTCCAGCTATCGATAAAAGTTTTGACGAGCTTAAGATAGAAGGTATCATTGGAGCTGGTGGTAAAAAATATCTTGTAGTTAAAGACCCGGAAATAGGAAAGATTTACATGTTAAAAGAAGGAGACGCTGTGTCACCGGATACAAAAATAGAGAAAATTTCTTGTGATGAAGTTATCCTCGCAAAGTATTACAAGGAAGGTAAGGAGCTAAAGAGGCAAATCATCAGGCTGAAAGTGGAAAAGGAGGAGTAAGAAAATGAGGTGGTTGTTATTTATTTTATTCTTTCTTTTCGTAAGTTCCGGCTTTGCCGGAACTATTTCAGGTATGAACGCCGTTTATGACGGAAACGTTTTTGAATTTTCTTTCCGAAAAGATGAAAATTGCCAGCTTATGCCTCTAAGCACAAAGGAAAGAGAAATAAAGCTAAACTTAAAAGGGTGTAAGGTAAATAGTCCGATTTCCATAGGAGAAAGGGGTGATTTAATAAAAAGAGCAACTATAACTCCTGTGAATAATAGCTCACTTTTGACTATTGAGCTTAAAAGAGATGCAAAACTCAAGACCTCTGTCAAAGATAATTTTGTAAGGATAAAGGTTATACCTTCAGAGCTTATCAAGCCGGAGATTATAGTAAAAAAGTTTCCTAA